>WRNL01000013.1 GCA_009776625.1 Methanomassiliicoccaceae archaeon
GATGTTGCCAAGCCTGGTCAAAGGCGATGGACTCAAGATCCATTCTCGTAGGAGTTCACCGGTTCGAATCCGGTCGTCGGCACCTCACACCCATAACCGGCGCTGTTTCCGCCGCCCCCGGTCACCGGATCAGCCCCTCGTAGATGGAGAGCGTCTTCTTGTTCAGCTCGCGTATGGCCTTGTTCCTAGGGAACCGGACGTACGTGCCTGGATACAGGAACTGGAACACAGCGATGACGAAGCGTGCCTTGTCCCCGTCCTTCCGCTCAAGGCAGAGCCGGTATTCCGCCTCGACATGCTCGTTGTAGCGTTCGGTCGTCCTCAAAAAGCGATAGGCCTCCTCCAAGAGCTCCAACAGGTAGGAGTATGACAACGATTCACAATAGTCGGGATCGATCTGGTCCCGAATCATCTCGAAATAACTATCCTGGCCGCGCCTCTCTGCGACATCGGGGCTGTAGAAGAGCTTGCAGTTCTCGTCGTAAGTGTGCAACAGGCCCTCAAAGCCGAAAGCCTCAAGAAGCGGTCTTTTCAGGTAGCACTTGTGGCTGAAATCGCTCGGGCTGGCTTCGGGCATGAGCCCCATCTTGACGAACTGTTCCAGCGGATCATCTTCCAGCCCGTTGACGACATCCACGAACCGGCTCTCGATGACGGCCCATATCCCGTCCACCGTGGCAGTGTCCAGAGAAAGGCCCTCGCCTAGCAGTTGGAACTTCTCCGCCGGGCCGTTTCCGAAGCTCAGCCTGTATGCGCCCTCGTACCCCTTCACGTCGATCAGGCAATGCACCTCGGTCGTCACCGAGCCGTGTCCCTCCTCATGGGAGATGTAGTTTTTGTAGGAGCGGAAAAAGAACACCCTCGCGGTGAATTTCCCGCATTTCCTTTTGATCTCGTTGCTCTTTAACAACGTGAACCCATGGGGCTGCATGTAGGAGTAGAGCCGGTCCACCGCCTGCTGGAAGATGTCTTTAGGCGAATCTCTCGATGTGTCGTCTGTCATCTGTTGCCCCCAATCCACAAGCGCAGACCCGCTATATATGAATCGCCCCGTGCCACGCGGCCTCTGACCCAACAACACCGCGAATGCCCGCAAGCGGCGCAACAGGGCTAAATACCCCGAAGCCGTCACATCCCCCGAGCCAGCCGCCCCTGCGTGCCGAGCGGCGGCATGGGGGCGATGCTATGCACGAGTTCAAGGATGGTTTCTTCACGAGCGAGTACGACAGGTACATGGAGGCGAGGGGCGGCGGCATGAAGAAGGAGGGGAACAGGATCCTCGAGGGCCTCATGCGCTACTTCGACGGGCTGGGCGCGGAGGACAAAGCGGACATATGCGACCGCCTCTGCGACCTGCGCTTCGAGAAGGGCGAGATCGACGACTTCCAGTTCTTCCTGTCGAAGCGCATAGTCGAGTTCCTCGATGCGGTCTGCGCCGAGGACAGAATGCCGCACCTGCGCTGGCACTACCAGATGACCGGCGACGTCGGGATGCTGGAGAGGGCCTACGGCCATGAGATGTGCGACAGGAGGACGGCGGAGCTGCTGTGCAGGCACTACCTGGACGCCCTGTACTTCGGCTCCCACCACTTCCCCGACTGCTGCCTGACCGACGAGGGGCACAGCGGCCGCCTCCTGGGCACGGTCGGGGACATCATCGGCGGCCACGGCCTGTCCGAGCTAGAGGGGGACTACCTCTACTACAAGGGGCTCTACGCCGACTGGTGGGCCTGGGAGTCCGAGAAGTCGGGCCGCCCCTTCGACGAGTGGTGCGCCGAGCGCGGCAGGGACTACTCATGGACGAGGACCTACAGCTACGGCTGACGCCCGCGCCCCGTTCCGGAGGGGGGCGTGGCGGCAGGGGAGGGGCGAGGGACAGCGGCCCCCGACCCTCTTCGTGACGGACGTTTTCGGCGGCTTTCCCCTGAACGCCTGTCCAACGGGGCAGTCCTGATCGCTCAGAAGAACTTCTTGAGGAACAGGAGGTCCTGTATCTTGCCTTTGATGGTTATCCTCTTCGTGACGTACGCCTTCATGGGCCTGAGCGTGCCGTCAATGAGCCCCTGGAGGCTCTCGGGCGTGGTGTAGAGGGTGACGTCCGCCTCGTCCAGCATCTGCGGCCCGAAGCCCTCGATCCGGGCGTCCTCAAGCCTCATCGAGTAATGCTCGGTGCCGAGGTCTATGTTGAACGTCTTCCTCAGCGGCATGACGTCCGCCCTCGCCTGCTCGTCCCTCTCCATCTTCCCGTGGAACCTGTCAATAAGCTCCTGAATCGACGCCTCCATGCTCATGTCATCACCAGTCGCTGATCCTGGTGTTCTTCGAGACGGTCATCATCCGCCTCACAGGCTCCCACGAGCAGCGCGTATGGGGGGGAGGAACCCCGTTGTCTCTTATCCATTTTTCTATGAACCCCATCGTCACGCTGTCGCTGGGGTAGCCGCTCCCTATGTCGGCTCCCAGCTCACTCCGGATGTCCTCCACCATCCTGTCCCTGGTCACCTTCGCCACGATGGACGCGGCCGAGACTACCGGGAACACGTCGTCGGCCTTGTGCCGGGCTATCACCTCAGCGCCCTTCATCATCCTCCGCATGTCCCTCGAGAACCCCGCCTCGTCCACGTCCGGGCAGTCCGCGTACACGATGGACGCGGGGCGCGACGAGCAGGCCTCCACGAACATCCCCAGCTCGATGTCGTTCAAGGACATGGCCTTCCTGCGGTCGTCTATCTCCGAGGCAGAGGCGCAGACGACGCAGAACCCGCAGACGGCCGTTATCTGCTCGTACATCCTCTCCCTCGCTTTAGGGGAGAGCCTCTTCGAGTCCCTCACCCCGATGTCTATCAGGGCCGCGTCGGACTCCGAGTAGACCGCCCCGACCACCAAGGGGCCGAGCGCGGAACCCCTTCCCGCCTCGTCCACGCCGCATATCATGCGCCCCCGTAAGGCGTACGGCCTGATATTCCTTGTTGCTACCAAGGAAGTTGTGACTCTACAACTTTTAAGTCAAAACGGTATTACGCCGCATGGCTTTGAAGTGCGACGTGCAGTACCGGAAGGGCGACACCTGGTCCAAGCTCACGAAAGTAGGGGTGACCGGCGTGAGGAAGCCGGTGGTAGTCAGGAGGGAGGGCATAGGCGGGGCGCTGAACGGGGCGCTGAACTGCTCGATAGACATATTCGTGGACCTGCCGGCGGACCAGAAGGGATCCCACCTCTCCAGGAACGTGGAGGTCCTCAGCGACATCGTGGAGGAGAGCATAAGGGAGCCGGTCACCGGGCTGGAGGACATGGCGTGCGGCATGTGCAGGAAGCTGCTGGTCCACCACGAGTATGCGAGGACCGCGAGCGTCGCCATAGAGGCGGAATACTTCAGGGAGAGCAGGACCCCCCTCGGCAGGGGGACCCTGGAGATGTACAGGCTGCTGGCGGGAGGGACCGCCGTCAGGGGCGGCGGGGTCCGCAAGACGATCGGCGCAGAGGTGATAGGGATGACGGCCTGCCCCTGCGCCCAGCAGACGGTGTCCGAGATGACGGGCGCAGACGGGACCGCCGTGATGTCCCATAACCAGAGGAACGTCTGCACGGCGCTGCTCACGATGGACGAGGGCATCGACGTGGAGGCGGACGACATCATCGATATGATACAGGGGGCGTTCTCCTCGCCGACGTACGAGCTCCTCAAAAGGGACGACGAGGGGCAGGTCGTGATCAACGCCCACGCCAACCCGAAGTTCGTGGAGGACGTGGTCAGGAGCGTCCTCGAGGCCGTGGTGGAGAGGTACGCCGGCCTCCCCGGTGACGTGGAGATAACAGTGAAGAGCGAATCAGAGGAGTCCATACACAAACACGACGCGTTCGCGGAGAGGACAGCGTCGCTGGGCGAGCTGAGGGAAGAATACAGGAGGAGGCCGTCCCAGTGAGCCGCGACAGCTGGGTCGGCTTTTCTGCCATGGTGCAGATAGGGCTCACGTTATGTCCTTCCGAATGAAACCCGAGTGTCACGTGTGCCGACCCCCTCTTTAGAACGTTCTGCCAGACCCATATATCTCCAGCATTTTCAGTTCTTCAGACAGCCTATCGGGACAACCATCACCCCGTCAGGCCTCCTGTAGGCATACTGCATGCCCGTCAGGATCATCAGGAATGCGGGTTCCCCCATCTTGTCCGTATTCACTCTCTCTTTGAGCTTAAGCAGGTTCTTTGCGGCTTCTTCTATGCTGTCGCTCCCGCCCAGCTTCACTTCGACGGCGCCCCATTCTCCGTTGCTGAGGTGAACGACCGCATCGGCCTCCAGGCCCTTTGCGTCATGGTACTGGAATACTTTCCCGCCCAGGCTTCCAGCATATACCCTGAGGTCCCTGACCGCCATCGACTCGAACATCAGCCCGAACGTGTTCATGTCGTCAACAAGGCCGTTTGGCGTTATGTTGAGGGCGGCGGCTGCGAGCGACGGGTCTGTGAACTGCCGCGTGTCTGCCGTTCGTATCGTGGTCTTCGAACGAAGGCTCGGGCTCCACGCCCCGACGTCCTCTATCACGAACAGCTTCTCGAATGCGCCTATGTACGAGTCCAATGTTTTCGGATCTAGCGCGGCATCGTTCGCTTCCACATCCCTCCATATTGTGGCCATCTTCGCGGGAGTGGAGATGTTCCGGGCATACGCCCTCAATATCGCCCTCGCTCTTGCCGGGCTGCGCCTGATGCCGTCCATGCCGGCAAGGTCCGCATCGAGGAGCACATCCAGATATCTACGTGGCATCCGGAGGGCGGCCCTCTCATTATCGTATACTGTTTCCGGCCATCCCCCGCGGCAGATCAAGAAGGCCAGCCGGTTCAGGTTATGGTCGTTTGTGCCGCTGATTTTCTCAACCCCTTCGAACAGGCCCCCGAGCGAGACCTCGCCCGTCGAGTCCCCGGACTCCCAAAGGCTCATAGGCCGCATCAACACCTTCACAAACCTCCCTGTCCCGCTGTGACGGTTTTTATCCTCGATGGGCTTTGTGGAGCCTGTCAGGATGAAATGTCCGCGTACCCCGCCCTGGTCGATGTATGCGCGGATGTAATCCCACAGTTCGGGGATTTTTTGCCACTCGTCGAAAAGGATCGGCTTTTCACCAGTCAGCAGGTTCTCCTCACCCATATCGGCATACGCTTTGTACTTCCTGAAGACATCCGGCCTCTGGAGCTCGACAACTGTTTTTGCGAACTGTTTGGCCGTGGTGGATTTGCCGCACCACTTCGGGCCCTCGATGAGTATGCCGCCGGTTGCAGACAGCTCTTCCTCTATCTCTACCTCCAATAACCTGGGCAGATATCTTTCCATGCTCGCCTCCACACATTATGTGTATTTAATCGAATCGTCCAAAAGACTAAAATGGATATTTTGTACCGATAATAATCCATGTTTTGTACCGATAATAATCCGTATTTTGTACCGATAATAATCCGTGTTTTGTACCGATAATAATCCATGTTTTGTACCAACAATAATCCATGTTTTGTACGATTTTTAATGTTTATTGTATTGGATTTTCAATCTGTTCACAAACACGGGGGAAAGCGCGGGCGGCCATTACACATGGGTTCCAGAATTTTCCCCCGTTCGGCTCGCGACCCACGCTACAGTTCATTGTCCGGACGGCTTTTCGAGCTTTTTCTCCAGCACCGATATGTCCGATATGTACAAGCCCTCGGGGCAATCCATGCCGTCTATGTAACCCATCCAATAGACCACGAGCCCTGGGCCGAAACTTTCAGAGAATGAACGGAGTTGACCACTGTCCGAGCGGAGCGCCTCTTCATCTCCGAAGGACGCCTTGCTCTCGATCCAGCAGATCTTCCTGCCGTCGTAGAGCATCGGCTCGTCGAGCAGGAAATCGACTTTCTTCCCATCCTTGGCCCCCGCATCTCTCTCGTACTTTATTCCCTGTTTGTATAGCCAGTCCCGTATGTAATTCTCCCTCTCTTCGCCCCTGCGCTTCTTATCCTCCGCCGCTTGAGGGGAATTGAAAACATCTTTGCGGTCCACTTCTGTCAGCTATTCAGCGACCCTGGGGTCTCCATGCGAGTCTGGGTCTTTTTTGTACCTCTTGAATTCTTTCTCGCTCACTCCTGCCACCTCAAATATCAATCTGGCGGCATATGTCGGGAAGATGGAGTAATCTCTGGCAATGTCGACGATGCTCCTTCCAGACTCACACGCCCTGTGCATATCCGGGGCCTTGCTCTTGATCTCCTCCTTGTGTTCTTGTATGTGTCTGTTTGTTTTCAGACCGTACAGCTCCACTAACAACCCTTTGTTATAACCTTCCTCGGAAAGGCGTTCTATGTCATCCGGCCCCCTCAGGGACTCGCAGAGCCTCTCGTATTCTTTGCGTTCCATCCGATCACTCCCCGACCCTCTTGAGCTTTTTCTCCAGCACCGATATGTCCGATATGTACACGCCCTCCGGGCATTCCATGTCGTTCAGACAACCGGTCCAGTACACCACGAGGCCGGGGCCGAACAGGGTGGTGTAGGGGCAGAGCTGCTTCCTCGAGTTGAACCGGAACTCGACGTTGTCGCCGAATGACGCCTTGCTCTCGATCCAGCATATCTTCTTCCCGTCGTAGAGCATCGGCTCGTCGAGCAGGCAGTCGGGGGTCTTCGTCCCCTCGCCGCGGAGGTCCTCCTCCGTCCTGTACTTTATCCCCTGCCCGTCCAGCCAATCCTGCAGGAGCGTCTCCCCCCAGACCCCCCGCTCCTTCTGCCTGTCGTTGGCGTGCGGGGAGTACACGAAGTCGTTCCTGACGACGTCCCTGACCTCGTCGGCGGTCTGCCGGCTCTCCAGCAGGTCCGGCGACCTAATGAACTCCCAGAACTGCTTCCTGCTGGCCCCGTCCTCCAGGAATATGAACATCGCGGTCAATATGGGGGGGAACCTGTACTTGTCGGAGATCTCCATTATCGTCCTCCCCCTCTTCCACTCCCTGAGCATGTCCGGGGCCTTCTGCTTGACGACGTGGAACTTTTTCTTGACCTCCCTGCTCGTCTTCTGGGTGAACAGCGTCTCCAGCAGCCTCTCGTCGTAGCCCTTCTTGAGCAGCCTCTCTATGTCCTCCGGCCTGTTCAGGGAGTCGTAGATCCTTTTGTACTCGTTGTATTCCATCTGATCACTTCAGTTTCCCGCAGAGGTCCTCCACCGCCGAGATGACCACGTCCTTCACCATCGAGGTGGGCGGGCAGTAGGCGTTCTCGGCATGCACGAGGAGGTCCTCCGCCGTCATGCCCGACATTATCGCCGAGGCGAGCCAGTCGATCCTCCCGGTGGCCCCCTCGCCAGCTATCATCTGCGCGCCCATTATCCTGTGCGTCGCCTTCCCGGCCAGCACCTTCACCGTCATCCTCTTCGCCCCGGGGTAGTACCTTGCGCGGGTGAAGCCCTCGGCCTTGCCGCACACGGGGTCCGCCCCGTACCACGACGCGAGGCCCTGCGACAGCCCCGCGCCAGCGACCTCCCAGTCCCCTATCACGCTCACCCACGGGCTCGCGACGGGGCCGTACATGGCCCTCCCCCCTGCGGCGTTCTTGCCGGCGACGGCGCCCTGCCTGACGGCGGACGACCCGAGCTGGCTCATCGTCGGCCCCGGCATGGCCGCGGACATGCACTGTATCATGTCGCCGGCGGCGTACATGTCCGGGACGATGCGCCCCCTCTTGTACGGCTGGAGCGAGGGGGACACGATCACACCGCCGAGCTGGCCTATGTCAAGCCCCAGCTGCCTGGGTATGTCTATGTTAGCCCTCACGCCGGTGGCGAAGATGACCATGCCGCAGGGGTACTCCATGCCCCCGGCGGTGACGCCGCACACCCTCTCGTCGCCGTTGACGGACTGGACCGGCGCATTGAGCACGAATCTTATGCCCCTGTCCTCGAGGTACGCCTGGATCGGGTCCGCCATGTCCTTGTCGGCTATGCGGGGTATGACCTGGTCCATCATCTCGATGACCGTCACGTCCTTGCCGAGGCGCGAGAGCGCCATGGCCATCTCCAGCCCGATGGTCCCCGCCCCGCAGACCACTATGCTCCCGACGCCCTCGGCGTACGACTGTATGGCCCTGCCGTCCTGGAGGGTCCTAACGGTGAACACGCCTTCCTTGTCCGCGCCTTTTATCGGGGGCACGAACACCTTCCCCCCGGTGGCCAGGACGAGCGCGTCGTAGTCGTAGATCCTCCCGGCGGAATCCACGGTCCTCGCAGAGTCGTCCACGGAGTCCACCCTCTTCTGCGTCAGGACCTCGATCCTCTTCTCCCGCGCATAGTGCTCGGGATTGCGCATGACCACGCTGTCCCATGCGACCGCCCCCTCCACCGCCCAGGGTATGACGCAGGGGGAGTACGCTATGTCCGTGTCCTCCGTGAAGACGGTTATCCTCGCGTCTGGGTCGGCCCTCCTGGCAGAGGATGCCGCCGTGATCCCCGCCGCTCCCGAGCCGATGATGATTATCTCTCTGACCATCTGCCTACCTGTCGGTCAGATTGAGTAGCGTCATATTAACGTTTCCTAAAGACGGCCGCCCTCGGATAAGGCTTACCGCACGGGCAGGACGCGGACCCACTCGAGGCGGGCGGGGCCGCAGTCACGCAAGGGGCCCCCGTTCCCAAGGGGGCGCCGGCGGATGCCTCCCGCACCGGGTGCCCGAGGCGTGGGGGTCGCGGGTGCGGGCCGTCCTCGTCGCATATGGGCTTGGAAAAAGCACGGCCGCCCCGCTGGAAATGATTAATAGGCGGGAGCGGATGCCCCAGGTGGGCTTTGGAAATGAAGGAGAAGAGGTCGCCGTCCCGGCTCGAGGCTTGCTGGAAGGAGAAGGACATGGTGTCAGGCAGGGCCGCCGACGCGATGGTCGTCATCATGCGCACCAATGGGTGCAGCTGGGCGAAGGCCGGGGGATGCACGATGTGCGGCTACAGGCAGGCGTCCCTGAGCGGGGTTTCGGAGGAGGACCTACACAGGCAGGTCGACGAGGCACTGTCCAAGTACAAGGGGGAGGGGTTCGTTAAGATCTACACATCAGGCAGCTTCCTCGACGAGGGCGAGGTGCCCATCCCCGTAAGGGAAAGGATACTAGAAGAGTTCTCATCCTGCGGCAGGATCCTGTTCGAGAGCCGCCCGGAGTTCGTGACCGCGGAGGCGGCCGCGGCGCTCCCGAAGACGGTCACGGTCGCGCTGGGCCTCGAGAGCTCCGACCCCGACGTGCTGAGGGATTCGGTGAACAAGGGGTTCACCCCCGAGGACAGCAGGAGGGCCGGCCTGACCTTGAAAGACGCCGGCCTGTCGGTCAGGACGTACCTACTGCTGAAGCCCCTCTTCCTCACAGAGTCGGCGGCGATCGAGGACACGGTGAGGTCCGCGCTCTTCGCCGACGGGTTCTCCGACGAGATCTCCATCAACCCCCTGAACGTCCAGCGCGGGACGTATGCGGAGAGGCTGTGGAGGGCGGGGGATCTAAGGCCGCCGTGGATATGGTCCCTGGCGGAGGTCCTGAGGAGGCTGTCAGGCAACGTGGGCGCCAGGCTGATGTCATCCCCCTCCGGGGGAGGGACGCCGAGGGGCGTGCACAACTGCGGGGTCTGCGACAGGGCCCTCCTCGACGGGATAGAGAGGTTCTCATTCTCCCAGGATGTGAGCGACCTCGACGTCAGCTGCGGATGTGCGAGGGATTGGCAAACGTATTTGGGGATGGAGAGGATACTCGGGACGGCGGCGGACATGGGGAGGCGGCTGGACGCCGGCCTCGCGCTGGGAGGTGCGAAAGATGGTTGAGTACGATATCAAGAAAGGTTGGTTCAAGAACATAGAGGGCGACCTCCTGGAGAAGATGATGGCGGAGGTCTTCGGGAACGTTGCCCGCAAGGACGGCGCGCTGGTGTCGTCGTACGGGGTGCTGGAGAGCGTGACCGTGAGGGTCATCGGAAAGGACAAGCTGGAGCTGTCCACCGCCAACAGGGCGGGCGGCGCGTCGGACGAGGAGATCCTCGACAGCAAGAGGAGGCTGAACGCCTTCGCGGAGAGGGCGACGGGGTTCGACGCGAAGGCGCGCATGAAAAGGGCGCAGGCGAAGGCGAAGAGCGGCGAGCTCTGACGCGCCGCACATGCGGGTTATCGTCCTATTCCGGCCCGTTCCCTGCACAGGAAGGGGCGCGCCGCCCCCGCCCAATCAGTAGCTTTTAAATATAACCCAATTATACCACTTTCAGATTGGACATGCCGCATGTCCGACCAGACGCACCGGGCAATGCCTTGGGCAACCCAAGTCCTCTCATGAAAAGTTCTCGAGACGGGCACAGCGTCACGGTCGGAACATCAAGACGCGTTCGTCGGTAAAGGGCGAGGTTAGCGCAGACACCCTCGCAGGAATGTGGATAAATGTCACAGAGGAGACGTCCAAAGAGAGGATCCAGGGCATTCGGCCCTAGGAAGAGAGCGAGGTCGCAGACCCCGAGGCTGGACTCGTGGCCCGAGATCGGCGGGGCGCCGAAGATACAGGGGTTCGCCGGGTACAAGGTCGGGATGACGCATGCGTTCGTCGTCGACAAGAGGGTCAAGAGCACGACCTCCGGCATGGAGCTGCAGATACCGGTGACGGTGGTCGAGGTCCCCCCGATGAAGGTGGCCGCGGTGAGGTTCTACGAGAGCAGCATCATGGGCCTCAAGACCGCCGGCGAGGTGTGGGCGAGGGACATCGACCCCTTGCTGTCGAGGAGGCTGAGCGTACCGACCGGCCACGACGAGTCCACCTTCGGGAGGTACGAGGGGCTCGACGTCGAGGACGTCCGCGTCCTCGCGTACACCCAGCCGAAGATGGTCTCCGGGGTCCCGAAGAAAGTCCCCGAGCTCATGGAGCTCAGGATAGGGGGCGGCAAGATCGCGGACAGGGTCGCCTACGCCAAGGGGATCCTCGGGAAGGAGGTCGCCCTCAAGGACTTCGCCGCAGAGGGCGCGCTTATCGACGTGATAGCGGTCACTAAGGGCAAAGGGTTCCAAGGGGTCACCAAGAGGTGGGGGGTCAAGCTGCTGTCGCACAAGAACAGCAAGCACCGCCGCGGCATCGGCAACCTCGGCCCGAAGAGGCCGGGATACGTGAGGAGCACGGTCCCGGCGGCCGGCCAGATGGGTTACCACCAGAGGACGGAGTTCAACAAGAAGATCATAAAGGTGGGGCAGGACGGAGGGGAGGTCAACCCGAAGGGCGGCTTCCTGAACTACGGGGAAGTGAGGAACACGTACGTCCTCATACACGGATCCGTACCTGGGCCCACGAAGAGGCTGATAAGGCTCAGGGACGCCACGAGGGCGCCCAAGAAGGCCGACGTCTCGGCGGCGGACGTGACATACATATCCACCGAGTCGAAGCAGGGGGCGTGAGCGAATGGCACAGACTAACGTTTATTCAGTGAAAGGGGAGGTGTCCGGCACGGTAGACGTCCCCGAGGTGTTCTCCTCCGAGTACAGGCCTGACATCATAAAGAAAGCGATCCTCGCCGCCGCGGCGAACAAGAGGCAGCCCTACGGCCCGGCTGAGAGGTCGGGGATGAGGCACTCCGTGAGCACATGGGGCAAGGGCAGGGGCGTGTCCCGCGTCCAGAGGGTCAAGGACGGGAGGAGGGCCACCGAGTCCCCGAACAACGTGTCCGGGAGGAGGGCGCACCCTCCCCGCCCGGAGAGGAAGTGGGAGCAGAAGGTCAACAAGAAAGAGTTGAAACTGGCCCGCTTCTCTGCGGTAGCGGCGACGGGATGCGCCGACTGCGTCAGGGAGCGCGGCCACCAGTTCGACGACTCGGTCTCGTTCCCGATAGTCATAGACGACGACTTCCAGGAGATCGCGACCACGTCCGAGATAAGCGACGTGTTCGACAGCATCGGCATAGGCTACGACGTGGAGAGGGCGAAGGACGGCCGCAAGATCCGCGCCGGCAGAGGGAAGATGAGGAACAGGCGGTACAGGACCCCGAGGTCCATACTCGTCGTGGTCACGGACAGGGACGCGCCCGTGTCCAAGGGGGCGAAGAACCTCCCTGGCGTGGAGGTGGAGTCCGTCGGCTCGCTCAGCGCGAGCATCCTCGCGCCCGGCGGGGACGCGGGCAGGCTAACCGTGTACACGCGCTCGGCGCTCGCCGAGATAGGGGGGTGGACGAGGTGAAGCAGAGCGACGTGCTCATCAGGCCGTACGTCACTGAGAAGACCCTGAACCTGCTGTCCGGCACGCCGGCCCAGAGGTACAGGGACGGCAACAAGATCGAGTTCATCGTGCACAGGCACGCCACCAAGACCGACATAAAGGCGGCCTTCGAGGAGCGCTTCGAGGTGAAGGTGGAGAACGTTTGGACGAAGATACAGAAGGACGGCAAGCATGCCATCATCAAGCTCGCGGAGGGCTACTCCGCGGACGACGTGGGGATGAGGGTCGGAGTGTTCTGAGGTGATCGAATGGGAAAGAGACTGATTACACAGAGGAGGGGCAAGGGGGGGCCGCACTACCGCTCCCCCAGCCACAGGCACGTGGACGACGTCAGGCTCCCCTCCTTCGACGAGGGGACCGGCACCATAAAGGACCTCATCCAGGCGCCTGGGAGGACGAGCCCCCTGGCGGTCATAGACTTCGGCGGGGTGACGGACTACCAGCTCGCCGCCGCCGGCATGAAGGTGGGGCAGAAAATACAGGTGGGGGGCGACAGGATCGCCCCCGGCTGCATAACCATGCTGTCCAGGATACCCGAGGGGACGGCGATACACAACATAGAGTCGAAACCCGGCGACGGGGGCAAGTACGCCAAGACCGCAGGGTCGTCGGCGACCGTCGTCACCAGGGGGGAGAGGGTCATGGTGCTCATGCCCTCCGGGGCGATGAAGGACTTCAACCCCAGCTGCCGCGCGGCGGTCGGGGTCGTCGCCGGCGGGGGGAGGGGGGACAAGCCCCTCGCCAAGGCCGGGAAGAACTACCTGACGCTGAGGTCGAGGTCCACCGCCAACAAGAAGGTGAGCGGCGTCGCAATGAACGCCGTGGACCACCCGCACGGTGGCGGGAGCCACCCGCACGTGGGCGGCCCGAACTGTCAGAAGAGGACCGCATCGCCGGGACAGAAGGTGGGTTTCCTGCCTAAGAAAAAGAGGAAGTGATTCTGAATGGCAAAGAAGATTATCGCAGGGTCGGCAAAGGCCACCAGGAGGAGGGCCAGGAAGAAGGCGTCGGCGATCCAGGCGAGGAGGAAGAAGGAGTTCCTCTACCGCGGGTTCACGATGGAGGAGCTCCTGGCCATGTCCTTCGACGAGATACTCGGCATCCTCCCCTCGAGGGCCAGGAGGACGTACCTCCGCGGCCTCAACTACGAGCAGCAGCTGCTGTTCGACAAGCTGAAGGAGGCCGAGGGGACGGTCAAGACGCACCGCAGGGACCTGCCGGTCATACCCCAGTTCGTGGGGAAGAAGGTCAGCATATACAACGGGAAGGAATTCAAGGAGTTCGAGATAAAGGCGGAGATGATCGGCCACTTCCTCGGTGAGTTCGTGCTCACGAGGAGGCCGCCCCAGCACTCCGGGCCCGGAGTGGGCGCGACGAGGTCCTCGAAGTTCATGCCGCTTAAGTGAGGTGAAGACATGGCTAAGAACAGATACTACACAACGGAGGCCGACCCGGACGTGTCCGCAAAGGCCGTCGCGAAGGACCAGCCAGTCTCCCCCAAGTTCGCGAGGGAGGTCGCGGGGATGGTGCGCGGCATGAAGGCCGAGGCGGCGGTGGCGGCGCTCGNGGAGGTCATAGCCCTCGAGAGGCCGGTGCCCCTGAAGAGGTACAACAAGCGCGTGTCCCACAAGAAGGGGGTCGGGCCGGGGAGGTACCCCGTGAAGGCGTCCAAGGCCGTGCTCGCGGTGATAGAGAGCGCCATGTCGAACGCCGAGTACAAGGGCCTCGACGTGTCCAGCATGGCGATCTCCACGATAACCGTCGCAAGGGGCCAGACCACCCCCGGGCGCATGCCCAGGGCGCACGGCAGGGCCACCCAATGGAACCAGGAGACGGCCAACATAGAGGTAATAATAGAGGAGGTTGAGTGAATATGGCGTCAGAAAGGAAGTTCGTCGCTGAGAACGTGCGCAGGGTCCTCCTCAAAGAGTACCTCATGAAGGAGGTCAGCCGCGCAGGCTTCGGCGGCCTAGACATCCAGAGGACCCCCATGGGGACCCGCGTCATACTCACGACGGAGAGGCCCGGGCTGGTGATCGGCAGGAAGGGCCAGACGATCAAGAACCTGACCATGGTCATCGACGAGAGGTACGGCTTCGTGAACCCGCAGATAGAGGTCCAGGAGGTCGAGAACGCGAGCCTCAACGCACAGATAATGGCCGAGAAGCTCGCCTTCTCCCTCGAGAGGGGGTGGCATTTCCGCAGGGCGGGGCACTCCACCGTGCGCAGGGTCATGGACGCAGGGGCCAGGGGGTGCCACATCATCGTGGCGGGGAAGCTCACCGGGCAGAGGCACAGGACGGAGAAGTTCAAAGAGGGGTACATAAAGTTCTGCGGCGAGCCCAGGGCGCTGTTCGTCGAGCGCGGGTACGCCGTCGCTAAGCTGAAGATGGGCGTGATCGGGGTCACGGTCGAGATAATGAGGCCGGACTCGAAGCTCCCGGCGGACACGACGGTGCTCACCAAGACCGAGGCGGCGGCGAAGCTGCCCGACCTTTTCGGCCAGACGGCGGCGGCCGAGCCGCTCCCTGAGCCGGCCGAGCCGCCCCCCGAGGCTCCAGCTGAGGAGGCGGGCTGATGGCACTCCTGAAGACCGCCGACATAAGGGACATGAGCGCCGAGGAGCGGAACGAGAAGCTCAAGGAGCTCCGCAACGACCTCATGCACGAGAGGGGCGTGTCGGCGATGGGAGGGGCGCCCTCCAATCCCGGCATCATCCGCGCGATAAGGACGAACATAGCACGCATACTGACCGTTCAGAACGAGGAGGAAAAGATCTGATGGCCGAGATATGCCCGGTTTGTGGACTGCCTAAGGAACTCTGCATGTGCGAGGAGATCGCACGCGAGCAACAGATGGTGAGGATATCCGTGGACAGCAGGAGATACGGCAAGATGGTCACAGTGGTGGAGGGCATCGACGAGAACGACATAGACGTCGAGGACCTCGCAAAGCAGCTGAAGATAAAATGCGCCGCCGGAGGAGCGTACAAGGACGGGCGCATCGAGCTCCAGGGCGACCACAAGAAGAAAGTGAAGGCCGTGCTGGAGAACATGGGTTTCCGCACAGAAGTGAGATAAGATGAAGAGGAGCGATTTCATGAGGACAGAATTCATAGGTCTGGAGGTGTCGGTGCTGTCCGCCCCCTACTCGGGCATATCCGGGAGGGTGGTGGACGAGACGAGGAACACGTTAACCGTATCGTCGGCCGGGGCCGAGAGGATGGTGCCGAAGCGCGGCAACGAGTTCAGGTTCATCCATGAGGGCGCGCCAATAGACATCAGAGGCACAGACATTCAACACCGGCCAGAGGACAGGATAAAAAAGGTCAGGTGAGCAAAATGACAGCAAAAGCAAGAAACATCGGAATCGACGTGGCCCCCCCGGCCGCAGAATGCAACGACCCGAACTGCCCGTTCCACGGCAGCCTCCCGGTCAGAGGCCAGATCATAGACGGAGTGGTTGCGACCGTCAAGATGAACAAGACGGTCGTAGTAGAACGCAACTATTTGAAATACCAGAAGAAGTACGAAAGGTACGAGAAGAGGTCCAACAGGTACTCCTCCCACGCGTCCCCCTGCCTCGGGCTCAAAGCCGGGGACAGGGTTAGGATCATGGAGTGCCGCCCGATCTCCAAGACCGTGTCTTTCGTGGTGATAGAGAAGAAGGAGTGAATCTGAGATGAAAGGGATCTCCGGGACACAGACGAGAGGGCTTCAGAACGGTTCGCGCATCGACGTGATCGACAACAGCGGCGCCAAGGTGATCGAGATAATCACCGTCCCCAAGTACCACGGCGTCGCTAGGAGGGTGCCGTCGGCGGGGGTCGGCGACATGGTGATCGCGTCCGTCAAGAAAGGGACGCCCGCCATGAGGCGGCAGATAGTGTTCGCCGTCATAGTCCGCCAGAGGCGCCCCACTAGGCGCGCGGACGGCACCATGGTGTCGTTCGAGGACAACGCGGCGGTCATCGTGGGCGAGACCGGCGAGACGAAGGGCACGGACATAAAGGGCCCGGTTGCAAGGGAGGCCGCCGACAGGTGGCCACGTATCGCGGCGACCGCGAACACCATAGTGTGAGGCGAGAAGGATGGCAAGCAGCAAAGCAAGGACACAGAGGAAGTCACAGGCCAACGCCCCCACCCACGTCAAGAGGAGGATGCTCTCGGCGCATCTCAGCGACGAGCTCCGCGGCCAGTACGGGGTGCGCACCGCCAGGGTGTGCAAGGGGGACACGGTGGCGGTCATACGCGGGGACGAGGACGTCCGCGGGACGGAGGGGAAGGTCCTGGAGATCTTCACCAACACCGGCCGCGTGTCCGTCGAGGGGATAACGATAAACCAGGCCGACGGCACCGCGACGGTGCGCCCGGTGCATGCGTCCAACCTGATCATAACCAAGCTCAACACGGAGGATCAGTGGAGGACGGACTCCCTATTGAGGAAGAAGGAGGCTAAAGGATGAGCGACCATATGAAGAGATTAGCAGCGCCCCGGACATGGCCCCTTAAAAGGAAGGCGGCGGTCTGGGCGGCCAAACAGTCCCCCGGCGCGCACTCGATAGAGAGCAGCATGCCGGCATCGATGGTGCTGAGGGACATGATGGGCGTGTGCGACACGGCGAGGGAGGCGAAGAGGATAATAGGGAACCGCGACCTGTTCGTCGACGGGACGGCGGTCAAGAACCCGAAGGCCCCCATCGGCCTCATGGACACAGTCACAGTGCCGAAGATGGGGCTCAGCTACCGCATGCTCCTGACCGACAAGGGGAAGCTCACGCTGGTCCCGATACCCGAGGACGAGGCGGGATGGAAGCTCTGCAGGGTCGAGGGCAAGACCAAGATCAGCGGGGGCAGGATCCAGCTCAACCTCAGCGGGGGCAGGAACATCGTCCTCGACGGCAACATGTACGGCTCCGGGGACACCCTGAAGATCGACGTGGCCGACCAGAGGGTGGTGGGCAGCTACCCGCTGGCGGACGGCGCGGCCGCGCTCATCGTCAGCGGGGCGCTCGCCGGGAAGGTCGAGACCGTGTCGGAGTGCGTGGTCGTGAGGGGCCCGGCCGACAATGTGGTGAGGTTCAAGAGCGGGACCGAGACCGTCAAGAGGAACGTGTTCGTCATAGGCTCGTCGAAGCCGGAGATCAAGCTGCCGGAGGCGTCCGAATGAACGCGATGAGAACTATCCGCGTGGACAAGGTGACCGTCAACATCGGTGTCGGCGAGGCGGGGGAGAGGCTCGCGAAGGCCCAGAAGGTGCTGGAGATGGTCACCGGCCAGAAGTCTGTGCAGACCATATCCAAGAGCGTGAACAGGGACCTCGGCATCCGCATCGGGATGCCGCTGGGGTGCAAGGTGACGCTCAGGGGGGAGCCGGCCGAGGCGTTCCTCCAGAGGGCGCTGCCCATAAGGGAGAGGAAGATCAACGAGTACTCCTTCGACAGGGAAGGGAACATGTCCTTCGGGATATCGGACTACACCGACTTCGAGGGGATGAAGTACGACCCTGAGATCGGGATATTCGGCATGGACATCAGCGTGGTGCTGAGGAGGGCCGGCAACAGGATCACCAAGAGGTCGGCCGTCAGGCGGAGGATCCCGAAGGGGCACCGCGTCGACCGCTCCGAGGCGATCCAGTACATGAAGGACAACTACGAGGTAGAGGTGGTCGAATGAAGCCGAAGAAGCAGTACGGCAGGACGGTCGGGTGCACCAGGTGCGGACGCAGGAGGGGCATCATAAGGAGGTACAGGCTGCACCTCTGCCGCCAATGTTTCAGGGACATGGCCCCTGAGCTGGGGTTCAAGAAATATTCGTGAGGTGTGAAGAATGCAAAGCGATCCACTCAACGACGCGATGTGCGTCATGAAAAATGCGGCGACGGACGGGAAGAGAGAATGCACTATCCAGCCCTCATCGAAACTCATCGGCCGCGTGCTGAAGGTCATGCAGGACCACGGATACATCAACCAGTTCGAGTACGTGGAGGACGGCAAGGCCGGCAAGTTCCGCGTCATGATGGAAGGGGCGATAAACAACTGCGGCGTGATCAAGCCGAGGTACTCGGTCAAGGCGAACGAGATAGAGAGGTTCGAGGCGAGGTACCTCCCCGCCCAGGACTTCGGCGTCCTGATCCTTACCACGACGGCGGGCGTCATAACCCAGGACCGCGCCAAGGAGCTCGGCATAGGCGGGAAATTGTTAGCGTACATATATTGAGGAATAAAGATGACAATAGCAGGGAAAATCGAAAGCACCATCGCCATCCCCGGCGGGGTCTCCGTCTCCATGAGCGGGGAGACCGTGGTGGTCAAGGGACCGAGGGGCGAACTGAGCAGAAACTTTGCGTACCCCCGCATCATTATTGCCATCGGAGAAGGGACGGTAAGCGTGAGCAGCGAGTACCCGAGGACAAAGGACAAGGCAATGGTCGGCACGTTCGCGGCCCATATCAGCAACATGATAAAAGGGGTCACGGTAGGTTTCACATACACCCTTAAGATAGTGTTCTCCCACTTCCCGATGAAGGTGACAGTGAAGGACGGCCGCGTGGAGATCAACAACTACATGGGCGGCCACGCCCCCCGGTACGCGGACATCGTCGGAGGGTGCAAGGTCACCGTCAACGGCGCGGACGTCACCGTGGAGGGGAACAGCATAGAGGCATGCGGGCAGACGTCGGCCAACATAGAGCGGGCGACGTCCAGGCTCGGGTTCGACAAGAGGATCTTCCAGGACGGGATATACCTCGTCCACAGGTCGCAGAAGGTGAAAGAATGAGCGTCAAGACACTGAGGGACCTGCCGGGCCTCAAAGACGAGAACATAGCCGAGCTGGAGCAGATAGGGATCACCTCCCTGCCCGAGCTCAGGGACGCCGTGATGGACAGCGCCAGGGCCAAAGAGGTCATCAAGAACCTGTCCGGCGTCGGGCCGAAGACGGTCGAGGGCTGGAGGGCGCTCCTCCAGGACGGCGCGCAGGAGCAGAAGGCCGACGCGCCGGACGTCGTGGTGGTAGAGGGGCCCGAGGAGCCCGAGGGCGGGACGGAGATCGTGGAGG
>WRNL01000014.1 GCA_009776625.1 Methanomassiliicoccaceae archaeon
GGCAACAGACGCCCCCCCCCCGTGCTATGGCAGAGGGCGGGCATATGCCATCGGACGGGACGCGGACGCCGCTCATGCCGCCGCCTTTCGCCGTCGTCCGACAACAAACTAAATAACGTTTCAGGCAATACCTTGATTGGATGCGCTCAGAAGACATAGAGGATTACGCCAGCGGGAACACGAACGCCCACAAGATGGCGGCGAAGCAGCAAGAGATATCTGTGACGGAGTTCTTCGAGAAGAACAAGCATATACTGGGGTTCGACTCCAGGTCGAAGTCCCTCCTCATGGGGATCAAGGAGGCGGTCGACAACGCCCTGGACGCCTGCGAGGAGGCGGGATTCCTGCCCGACCTCTTCGTGAAGGTGGAGCGCCTCCCCGAGGAGGAGGAGTACAAGATAACCGTGGAGGACAACGGCCCAGGCATCATACACAGGATGATGCCGAACGTGTTCGGGCGCCTCCTCTACGGGTCGAGGTTCCATGCGCTCAGGCAGTCGAGGGGGCAACAGGGCATCGGCATATCGGCCACCGTCATGTACGGCAACATATCCACCGGCAAGCCGGCGCACATCGAGTCCAAGATAGAGGGCGCGGACGAGGTCGCCTGGAAGATGGACATCACCATCGACACGAAGACCAACCGCCCCGTGGTCGACAACGACGTCGCGTTCACCTGGGAGGGCAAGGACCACGGCACCAAGGTGGAGTACACCACGAAGGGCAGGTACATAACGGGCAAGCAGTCCATATTCGAGTACCTGAGGAACACGGCTATAGTCAACCCCCATGCGAGGGTCGAGTTCCACGACCCTGAGGGCAAGAGGTACGTGTTCGAGAGGGCGACCGAGCAGATGCCCCCCAAGTCGAAGGAGATCAAGCCCCACCCGGAGGGCATGGAGATCGGCGACCTGATGAAGTACGCCCAGAACACACAGCAGAAGACCGTCAACGCGTTCCTGAAGAACGACTTCTCCAGGATAACGGAGAGGATATCCGACGAGATCCTGTCCAAGGCGGGGGTTGACCCCTCGGCTAAGCCGTCGTCCCTCACGAGGGACCAGTGCAAGGCGATGATAGGCGCGATCGCCCAGGTTAAGATCATGGCCCCGCCCACGGACTGCCTCTCGCCGATCGGGGACGCCCTGATAAAGAAGGGGCTGATGCACGTGCTGGACGGGCTGAGGCCAGACTACTACGCCACGCCCGTCACCCGCCCGCCCAAGTCCGTGAACGGGAACCCCTTCATCGTGGAGGCGGGCATCGTCTACGGCGGCGAGATACCGTCCGACGAGCAGGTCACCATACTAAGGTTCGCCAACCGCGTCCCGCTGCTGTACCAGCAGGGGGCCTGCACGATAACCAAGGCGATATCGGAGGTGGACTGGAGGAGGTACGGGCTCGAGCAGAGGGGCGGGAAGGGGATACCCTTCGGCCCCGCCATAATACTGGTCCACGTGGCGTCCACCAAGGTGCCGTTCACGTCCGAGGGGAAGGAGGCGGTGGCGTCCTTCGCAGAGATGCAGGGGGAGATAGAGCAGGCGCTCAGGCTGTGCGCCAGGAACCTAAAGAGCCACCTCAACAAGATGGAGAGGAAGTCCAAGACCGGCGCGAAGTTCGAGATCGTAAAGACGCTCATCCCCGCCATGGCGGCGAAGGCGTCGTCGATGCTCGGGAGGCCGGTCCCCGACCTCAGCAGGACCATCAGCAAGATAATGAACGTGGTGTGGGTGGAGCCGAGCGCGAAGAAGGAGGGCAAGAACGCCGTCGCCGCCTCGTTCACCGTCTACAACTACACCAACGTCGAGCGGACGGTCAGGATCCACACGCAGCTCCCCAAGGAGTGCGTGAACCTGACCCTGTTCAGCAACCCCAGCTTCATGGAGATGAACGACGAGGGGAAGGCGACCTGGGAGATAAGGGGCCTCCAGCCGTCCGAATCCCTCAAGATACCCTTCGAGCTGAAGGGCGAGCTGGCGGACACCTTCGACCCGGAGGACGTCTACATATCGGGGATAAACCCGGTCCTCGTGATGGGGGCGGAGGCCCTCCCGGGCGACTGGGGGATCAAGGGGCTGGAGATAACGGAGAGCGAGGACGTCCCAATAGAGGACGAAGAGGAGACAGAGGAGGCGGAAGACCTTGGCGACGAATGAGAGACAGAACGCGGCGATGAGCAGCCTCACGTCCATAGTGGGGGGCATATACGACCAGCTCGACGCGGGGGACGTCCCGGTGATGGAGCTCCCCCTCAGGTCGAAGAAGAACATAGAGTTCGACACCCAGCACAGCGTCTGGACGTACGGGGACCTCAGGACCACCCGCACGTCGAAGACAGTCCAGGGCGCGCAGATGATGCTCAGGACCATCTACACGGCGGACTTCATCAACGAGATGATACGCGAGGGCAAGTCGTCCACTTTGAGGGAGATGTACTACATATCAGAGGGCTGGGAGCATGCGAAGTTCAACAGCCAGGACGAGAGCAACCTCCTTGCGGAGGACCTCGAGATAGTCTCGAGGTGCATGAGGGAGGACTTCAAGCTCAGGCCGGAGGAGAGCGGGGCCCACGTCTACGGGAACGTGGACGTGAGCACCATGACCAAGAAGGGCATGAAGAAGTTCAACTGCATGGACGACGTCGCCGAGACCGGGTTCGCCGTCCCGTACAACGTGGAGAGGGAGAACTTCGAGATCGGGGGGACCGACGCGAAGTTCGTGATGGCGATCGAGACGGGCGGAATGTTCGCGAGGCTGATCGAGAACGGGTTCCCCGAGAGGCACGGCGCCATCCTCGTCCACCTGAGCGGCCAGCCCGCCAGGAGCACCAGGCGCCTCATAAAGCGGCTGAACGAGGAGAAGGGGCTCCCGGTGACCGTGTTCACCGACGGCGACCCATGGTCGTTCAGGATATTCGCCTCAGTCGCCTACGGCGCGATCAAGACCGCCCACATATCGGAGTACCTGGCCACGCCCACGGCGCAGTTCATCGGCATCACCGCGTCCGACATCCTGAACTACAAGCTCCCGACGGACAAGCTCTCCGACAAGGACATCGGCGCCCTCACAGCCGAGCTCTCGGACCCTAGGTTCTCCAACGACGAGTTCTGGGTCAACGAGATACAGGCGATGAAGGAGATGAAGGAGAAGTCTGAGCAGCAGGCGCTGGCAAAGTACGGCCTCGACTTCGTCACCGACTCCTACCTCCCGGAGAAGCTCGGCGACATGGGCGTCTTATGAGCCGTGCCTCGATGCCTGGATGAACCTGTTCACCACGAACTGCTTGTCCATGCTGGCGAGGAACGGCCCCAGCCTCGGCCCCGCGTCCTTCCCAATGACCACCTGGTAGATCACCTTGAAACCGGCCTTCAGCCCGATGGGCGACTCCTTGCCGGTGTCCGATATAATCTGGCTTATCGTGTCGGCCTCCCACTTGGCGTCGTTCATCCTCTCCACAAGCTTCTGGAAGAACGCCCTGTCGCCCATCGTCAGGGCCACCCCCTGCGGGACCGTTGGGTACACCGAGAACTTCACGCTGTCGGGCGCGAACCCGTTGAGCCAGAACCTGGCGCAGTCCGCCCTGACCCTGATCCGCTCTATGTCCCCCTCGCCCGCCTCCGAGAGGTCGATCGTCCTGCCCAGCACCTCCAGGACCTTGTCGAAGCTGTCCGCCATCTGCACCACGTTGACGATGTGCCTATAAGGGACCTGGAGGGGCAGCTCCTTTGGCACTTTGCCGTGCTGCGCCCTCTCGTACGCGAGGACCGAGTTCTCCTCGGCCTCGGTGAACCCGCCCTCGAAGTACAGCCTCTCCATCCTGTCGTACTCGTCGGACATGTCCAGGACCCCCAGCCCGGGGTCGAAGTCTATGGCCCTGCTGGGGTTGACCCTGAGGAACAGGTAGCTCAGGACCTCCGGGGGCATCATGCCTATGGCGTCCAGCCCCGACACGGACGAGCCGCTCGACTTGTGCATCTGCCCCTCGCCCTTCAGCTGGACGAACTCGTAGTTTATCGAGTATGGCGCCTTGCCGCCGTATATCTCCTCCACGATCCTCTTGCCGGAGTCGTACGACCCGCCTGCGGCGGCGTGGTCCTTGCCGTAGGGCTCGGCCGACGTCCCGAAAATCTTCCATTTCGCCGGCCATTCCAGCCTCCACGTGAGTTTCCCGTCCCCTTTCCTTATGTCGGCGGTGCCGTGGCATCCGCAGGGGCATGTGTACTCCAACGTGGGGAACGAGTACGAGTCGAACACCGGGTCCGCGAACCTCCCGCAGTCCCTGCATATGGGGGTGTAGGGGGCGTAGCTCCCCTTCGCCTCCCTGCCCGACACCTCGTGGAGCAGCCTGATTATCTCCTCCCTCCTCTTGAAGCATGTGTCGATGGCCTCGGCGAACTCCCCCCTCTCGTACAGCTCGTGGGTCCATATGACGTCGCATTCCACGCCCAGCCGCTCAATGGCGTCCAGGAACGGCTGCGCGAAGTGATGGGCGTAGTTGTCGTGATTGCCGCAGGGGCAGGGCATGTAGCATATCGGCTTGCCTACGTGCCCCTCGTACCACTCCGGGAGGAAGTCGGCGCGTTTCTTCAGCTGGTCCAGGGAATCTATGAGGTATATCAGGCGAACCTTCCTCCCCATGCCCTCGATCGTGCGCCTTATCGTCTCGCCGGTTATGGCCTCCCTCAGGCTCCCCACGTGGATCGTGCCCGACGGGCTGATGCCGTTGGCTATCAGCGGCTCCTCGAACTCCTCGATGATCTCCTCTGCGATTACGTCTGCCCAGTGCATTGTGACCAGGCGCTGTAACATGCCTTCCGTAAAAGAGGCTTTCGGTTTGGCTCCTTCGGAACGTGCCGCTGTTCCTGTCGATCCACGGTAGGTTTTTATATGGATTCGGGGTTCCGTTACCAATGGCAAAGAAAGAGGACAGCGGCTTCGCATCGTCCGCGGGGCTGATGAGGTACTTCGACACCGAGGACGACAGAGGCATCAAGATCAACCCGAGGCTGGTCCTCGGAGCCGCCATAACCTTCACGGTGCTCATCCTGCTACTGCCGGTGTTCCTGCCGGTCTGACCGGCGTTTTGCGGCCGCCCGAGTTGTAAAGGGGATTAGTCCGTCTGAACAGCTCGTTTAGACCATAACCCTGTCGTTTTTGGGTTGAAAGCACGAGGTGGGTTCTTGACACCATGGATTGTTCTGGACACCGCTCGAAGACCGCCATCCACAGGATAAGACGGCGCTAACGGAACCGCTACCGCTACCATCAGCGCGACGGAAAAACACGTCGCCGGTTTTTGCCTCTGGTTCCCCCTCCCCTCCCGTCAGATCAGGTCGTCTTGCGTCAGGCTGTACTCCGGGGGGTACTCCTTCCTGAACGCCCGCGCCAGCAGGGGCGGGGCGATTATGGTTGTGACGACCGCCATCAGTATGACCACGCCGTACAGCTCCGATGTCATCACCCCTGACGCAAGGCCGATCGCGGCGATGATTATGCCCACCTCCCCCCTGGGGACCATGCCGAACCCGATTATGTTCCTGGACCCTTTGGAGAGGGACCGGTCGCCCAATCTGGCGCCCATGTTGCAGCCCACGTACTTGGTCGCCACCGCGAGCAGTATGACCACGGCCGCCAGGATCAGCGCCGATGCGCTGGTCAGGCTGCCGAGGTCCACCTGCATCCCCACGTTCAGGAAGAAGAAGGATATGAAAAGGGTCGTGATGGACTCAATCTTCTCATCGAGCTTCCACTCCCAAGCGTACTCGGCGAGCAGCATCCCTCCCAGAAAAGCGCCGATTATCGCCGCCAGACCTATCATGTCCGCGAAGAAGGAGAAGCCCAGGCAGACGGCTATCGCGAGGACGAGCTTGTTCACGCCAGGGTGCGGCCTCCCGCCACCGGCGATCCTGTTCTTATCCCTCTCCTCGAAGTACCTGTACAGCCTGGGGACGACCCACAGCGCCGCCGCCAGGACCGCCACGACGAACACCAGGGCCTCGGCGGATATCATGGCTATGTGCGACACCGAAACGCCGCCGGATGCCGTCATCCCCACCACTATGGCGAGGACCATCATGCCCAGGACGTCGTCTATCACCGCCGCGCCGATGATGATCTTCGCCTCCTTGGTGTCTATGAGCTTCATGTCCTTGATCACGCGGGCGGTTATGCCCACGCTGGTGGCGACCAGCGCGGCGCCCAGGAACAGGGCGTGGTTCATGTTACCGTCGTACGCCAGTATCAGCGCGATCCCGGCCATCAGCGGCACAAGGACCCCCAGGGTCGCGACCAGAAGCGCCGCCTTACCCACGGAGAGCAGATCCTTCACCTTCGTCTCGAGGCCCACCGCGAACAGCAGGAATATGACCCCGAGCTCGGCGAACAGCTTGACGATCTCGTAGCCCTGGCTGGGGGCGCCGCCCATCTCGACCCCCAGCATGCCCAGGAACGACCAGTCCCCTATGGCCAGGTTAGCGATGACGATCCCGATGACGATCTCGCCGATCAGCCCCGGCACGCCGAACCGGGAGAACACCCCCGAGGCCAGGCGGGCCAGTACGATCAGGGTCACCAGCATCAGGAGTATGGGTCCGTACTCATCCATCGATGGGTGATAATGCTCCTCGTTTATAACGTTCGTTCAAAGAAAAAGGGGTAAACGGTTTGCGAACGGGTTTATCCTAGCCTGAAGTTGACGGAGGGGTACGAGGCGGCGCGGGGCTCCCTCGCCTCTGCGCCCGACGGGGCCGCAACGGCGGCCTTCGCCGACATCGGCGCCCTTATGGGGTCGAATATGCAGTCGTACGACTCGAGGCCGTCCTCCGGGATCGCCTTGTCCGCACCCATGGACAGCTCGGATATCAGGTCGTCGCTCATGAGCAGCCCGGGGACAGTGAGTTTCATTATGTCCGCGACGGGGTCCGCCACGTCCACCGTCACGGGGACGTCCGCGATGGTCTCCGACGCCTCCCCCGTGGGGGCGACGGGAGCCTGCGCCTCCCCTTCCTGTGCCTGGAGGTACCCGAAGTACTCTGCGAGCGCCTCTGGCTGGAACGCGGCCTGCACTGGCTCCGTGGCGGCGGCGCCCGATGTCTCGGCCGTCTCGGCCTCCATCGGCGCCTCTACGAAAGCGGGATGCCCCGCGGCCTCGATGCCGGCGGCTGCCCGGCTGACCGCCCTGTGCCCGTCGACGTACAGGCCGGCCGGCACATCGGTGACCGGCTCCAGCCCCGAGCAGATGTCCATTATGGGCACCTCCTCGATGTCGTAGCCTGGTGCCTCCCTGTACCCTATGAAGGGCGCCTCCGCGCCGTCGGCGCCTGCGGCCCCTGCGGCCCCTGTGGATGTCTTCGCCGCCTCAGGCTCCCTCCTCGTCACGACCTGCTCCTCGAACACCGGGTCGTATGACTCTTTGTAGGAGGGGGAGAAGAACAGCGGCTCCTGCTCGATCTCGTCCTCGAAGGACTCGTTCTTCTTGATTATTATCTCGTTGAAGTCTATCTCGTCGTACACCTCCCTCCTGGAGGCGTTCGCGAATATGTCCGAGGGCTGGGCGTAGTCCATCGGCTCCGGCTCCGGCGCCGCCCTGACGGGGGCCTCGAAGGAGGCCGCCTGCCTGGCGCCGACGAAGCTCCCGCCGGCCATCCTGACCATCCTCGGCTCCTCGCCCTCGAAGAACGCCGACTCCGGCTGGATCGTGATGTAGATGTCCTGCTTCTCCGGTGTGTTGAACACCTCGTACCCGTCCTTGCTGAGCTGCCTTACCGCAGGGGATATCACGACCTCCTGCGGCTTGGACACCCTCCCGGGGGTGACCGCCGTGTCGTTCGACACGACGAAACCTGGGTGCCTCTGCTTTACTTCCGTCTGTTTCACGCCTCTGCCCTGGTCCTGACTGAGCATCCGCTTGAAAAAGCCCTTTTGGGGGCTCACGCTATTATTGCTAGAGTTGTGACTCATGCTATCCCATCCGAGCATGGGATAAGAGTTAGGGTGTATTAAAAGTTATAGTCCGACCTTAACTCAATGGGGCGGCGTTAATCCATTTTCTCGCCAGAAAAATCTTAATTGGCACGCATGGCATCTATTAGAGGAGGTTTGCTCCGCGTTAGAGATATCGCATGGTTTACTTCTCTCTGAACAGATATTCGTGCAGAATGCCTTTGATTGTCTTCTGCGCCCCCTCGATTCCCCCCTTAGATATAAGGCTGTTGTAATCCTCAATATCACCGCCTGTGAAAACAATGGGAATCATGCGTTGTTTCTTTCCTGCAATATGCTCGTAGTTCTCTGGATGTGCCCAAAAACATGTGACACAAAATGAGATGTCCTTGCGGTTCCAATTCTCACAGTGTTCACATGCCCAGGATTTAGCCCTGTTTGCAGAGAGGGATAGCAACATATACCCTTCCATGTCTGATTCGTTCTGCTCACCGCCGATCTCATATGGAATACGATGGTCGACCTGCAATAATTTCTCATCCATAGGTTCAAGATAAATGAAACACCTTGAGCCGTATTTCTCCATCAACGCCAGTTTCAGCGATTTTGAAACTACTGTTCTGCCAGATGATTTCGAGAGTGTGTCCTTATCTCTATATAATCCCCAAATCTGTATGCGGCTATCTTCCTGCCATCTGTTCCCTCTACGCGGTACGTCACAATAGGGATACCGTATTCCCTGACATCCCTCACGGCTCTTGGGGGGTGATTATGACCGTATATTTCTTTTAACTCCTGAGACGTAACAAAACCATGCTCCAGAATATGTTGGATTACTGTGCGGGGTCGTTTTGCTCTCACAGAATTGATCCGATCGAGAAATTCCTTCGAGCATTCGTCGTCATACGGTCTGCCCTGCCAAACTCACTTGCTTGGGGAAAGACCTTGCTGTTCTGACAAGGTCGTTGCTCACATACAACGCCTCATACGTTATGTTCCGTTTACCAAGCAACGTCGCCTGTGTCGACAGGCCGGCATCAAGCAGGAATTTAGCACAGTTGAGTGAGGAAGGCAGTTCGTTGCCATACCCTTTGCCGCCACACTCCCCATCGTAGCTGATGATGTACTCGATGCCCCTCTCGTCAAGGGTTCTGATCGCCCTGGAAAAATCATCGAACCCCACCCCGGCGAGATACCTGTTGTCCCTCATGCTCGACACGCCTTGGTAAGGAGGGTCCATATAGACAAGATCGCCCGGCTCGGCTGTTTCGAGGACCTCGCCGTAGTCCACTGCAGAAAAGGTGACCTTCCCCCTCAGCAGGGCTGAGATCTCGTACACGTTCTTTGCAACGTTCTTCGGGGCCGTGCCGTGCCGCCTTTTGTCGGGGGACTGGTTGAAGTTCCCGTTCCTCCCATAGCGCACCGATCCTTTGACGCAACGTGCCAGGAGATAGAGCACGTTCTCTGGTGTCTGCTCCCCTCCGTTGAAGCTGTCACGTATGTGATAGAAATGCTCGATGTGGCCTCCCTGATGCTCGAACTGCTCAGCCCAAACGTTGCTGT
This sequence comes from Methanomassiliicoccaceae archaeon, assembly GCA_009776625.1. GTDB lineage: Archaea > Thermoplasmatota > Thermoplasmata > Methanomassiliicoccales > Methanomethylophilaceae > Methanoplasma. Next base: position 9,505 of record WRNL01000014.1, read on the forward strand.
ACCTATCTATCAGATAATCTGGCCTGTCCACCGCCGTTTGCAAAAGACGGACTATGGGTTCGTTCACATCGTTGATGACGTACCTCTCCGCCCGCCCCTCTTTCGCCACCGCTATCGTTATAGCCGCCATGCCCGCGAAGGGCTCGATCAGACGATCGAACTTTTGCGGCATGTAACGCAGTATCTGCGGCGCTAGGATCCGCTTAGAACCCTGATATTGGACTATGTGTGGCATCTTTCCGTTCATGTATTCCGCTTGTTTCAGTATAGAATTACAGTGTAATAAATCCATGTACAGAAGAGGCCCTCAGCTCTTGACGAAGGTGACGTAGTCCGCCTTGCCCGTCGAGTGTATCTCCTTGAGCATGGCGGACAGCCTCTCGGCCTCGCCCGAGACGACCATCACCTCCAGGCACTTGTGGTCCTTCAGATGGGAGTGGAGCTGCGTCTTGATCTCGTTCTCGTGCTTCGCCTGCACGAGGTTCATCCACGGGTCGCTGTGGTCCTTCTTGACGATTATCAGGACCCCTTCGACGATCCCCTCCATCTCCTCGATCACCTTCGCCTCCGCCCTTGCGGCGGCGATCGCCACCCTCACCGCCTCGCTCCGCCCCTTGAGACCGAACCTCTCCTGTATGTCTTCCAGCGCCCCGAGGCTCTCGTCGTTCAGAGATATGCTCACGATACCCATGCTGCCACCTTGTTAACATTCAGGGGGAATGCCGTGCAGAGTTAATAACTTTATCATAATCTTTTAATAAAAACCCGTTAATCATAAGGCATGGACCCGACGCTATCGTTCGTTGTTTTCATTGCCCTAATACTGATCGTCTCCTTCGGGGGGGCGTACCTCCCGATGACCTTCAGGGCCACCGACAAGCAGATGCACCTGATGATCGCCTTCAGCGCGGGGGTGTTCCTTGGGATATTGATGCTCATACTCCTGCCGGAGGCCCTCCACGAGAGCGAGGAGGGCGGGTTCGACGAGATGCAGGTCATGTACCTCGTCCTCGCGGGGTTCCTGGTGATGTTCATCGTCGACTTCCTCTTCAAGCACTACAAGCAGTCCAAGTGCAGCTGCGAGGAGTGCGTGGACCACCATTCCCACGAGGTCACCTCCATCTCCGCGTTCGTCGGCCTCTCCATACACGCCTGCTTCGACGGCCTTGCGCTGGCCGCCGCGTTCGTCATCGGGGAGGAGATAGGGCTGATGATGCTGGCCGCCGTCTGCCTCCACAAGGCGGCGGAGGTGTTCTCCCTCTCGTCCGCGTTCATGCTCGCAGGGAGGAAGAGGAGATCCGCCATCTACCTGACGGCGTTCTGCCTCGTCACGCCCGTCGCGGCGGTGGCCTCCTATCTCTTCCTGTGGGAGGTGGGGAGCGGGGTCGCCGGCCTGGCCTTCGCCTTCTCGGCGGGGGTGTTCATGTTCGTCACCATGCTGCACATGATACCCGAGGCTTTCCACAGGAAGAGCCTGGACATCAGATCCCTGGCGCTCCTGCTGCTGGGGCTGCTGCTCGTGGCCTGCGTGGTCGCCCTGATGGGAGGGCATGCGCACTGAATCCCCCTTCCTTTCTTTTCTTTTTCGACATTTGACGTATATGGTTGCGTACAGTTTTATAAGTGATGAGGGAATCCACTCCGCATGGCTGACAATGAGACATCATCCGTGAGCAAGATGGCCAACCCTGCCGGGCTCGGCCTGCTGGCGTTCGGAATGACGACAGTGCTGCTCTCGCTGCACAACCTGGGGCTGTTCGATCTGGACTCAGCGATCATCTCCATGGGCGTGTTCTACGGCGGGGTCGCCCAGGTGGTCGCCGGGCTGTTCGAGTTCAAGAAAGGCAACACCTTAGGGGCCACCGCGTTCACCTCGTACGGGTTCTTCTGGCTCACCTTCGTGATGATCAACACCGGGGTGGTCCCCGGCGTGCCCGCCGCCGACGGCGCGTCCCTCGGGGCGTACTTCGCGATCTGGGGAGTCCTCACGCTGTTCCTCTTCATAGGGACGCTCAAGTCCCCACGCACGCTGCAAATCGTGTTCCTGACCCTGGCGCTGCTGTTCTTCGTCGTGGCCGCCAAGGACGCGACAGGGATATCCGAGATAGCGTACGTAGCCGGGGTCATCGGCGTGGTGAGCGGCGGCACCGCCATGTACACCGCGTTCGGCGAGGTGCTGAACGAGCAGCACGGGAGGGCCGTACTGCCCTTGGGGTGACGACCTCTCAAACCCTTTAGAACCCTTTTTTAACTGTTTTTTCATCTAAAATCTGCGTAATCATTAAAGGCAACAAACCTAATCTGGTATCATGGGCCAGGAGAGCGGGGAAACCGTGTTCGACGAACTGCGCGGGATAATCGCGCCCATTGCCAGAAGGCACGGCATGGAACGCATATACTTGTTCGGATCCAGGTCCCGTGGCGACAATAGGGAAGACAGCGACTACGATCTCTGTATTGCCGCTCCAGACGGGTTCGACCTATTTGACCTGGAACATTTCTTGCGCGACCTAAGAGAGGCACTCAATGCCGATATCGACGTGGTCTCAGAAAAAAGGATAGCGAAGGACTCGTTCTTCGGAGAGGAGATTCTACGTGACAGAATGATGCTATTCGAAGCGTGACATAGAGAACATAAGGATAATCCTCAAACACTGCGATGCGATCGATTATTTCACCGGGTTGTACGGCTCCGATGAAGAGGATTTCGAAGAAATCCCGTCCCTTCAGTGCGGTTGCGTGTTGCATTTGATGCAGATAGGCGAACACGTCAAACGCCTGTCACCAGAGGTTAGGGGCGACCGCATCGAAGTAGATTGGAAGGACACAGCTGGCCTGAGGGACATCATCGCACACCAATACGAATATCTGGACTACTCATGGATTAGGCTAACCGTGTTGAACAGAATCCCTGTCCTGAGGGAGGTGTGCCTGAGCATCCTGAATGGGCTTTGATTCCTGTTTCTCCAGTAGGCGATGCCGCGATCGGGCCCACCAGGTCAATGATGGAAATGGGGCAAGTATCCGATGCCGCCCCCACATGAAGCTTCAATGAAAGGGGGTCCCTTGCAGCACGCCCCTGCGGATGCCGTGGCGTTCTCGACATGTCGACAGAATAATCAAAATGATTAAAGAGTGGGTGGGGCATTGACGACTCATGGGTCTCACGTGCGTTCCTGTTACGGTGATCATACTAGGGGGCGGGGGCAATGGATAAGGCCTGCACGAAAGCAGACATCCTATGCCTGCTCCGCGAGGTCGGGGCGGGAGCGGTCACGCCCGAGGAGGCGCTCGACAGGATGCAGGCGCTCCCCTTCTCAGACCTGGGCTATGCGAAGGTGGACTACCACCGGGCGGTAAGACAGGGGACGGGCGAGGCCGTCTACGGCCAAGGGAAGACCCAGGAACAGATACTGGGGATACTCTCGGATATGAGGGTCAATGGATCGAGGAACATCATAGTCACCAGGATAGACCAGGGGGTCGCGGACTACCTGTTGGGGGAGGGCATCCCCCTCGAGTATCACCCCTTCCCGCGGCTGGGGGTGGCGATGCCCGAGGCCGTGGAGAAGAGGGGCAGCGTCGTCGTCGCGGGCGCGGGAACGAGCGACGTGGCAGTGTGCGAAGAGGCCGCCCTGACCGCCGAGGCGCTCGGCAACAGCGTCACCCGCATCTACGACGTGGGCGTGGCGGGCCTCCACAGGCTGCTATCGCACCATGACGCCCTTATGAAAGCAAGAGCGGTCGTGGCCGTCGCCGGCATGGAGGGGGCGCTGGCCAGCGTCATTGGGGGGCTCGTCAGCTGCCCCATCGTTGCAGTCCCGACGAGCGTGGGTTACGGCGCGAGCTTCGGCGGACTGTCCGCGCTCCTGACGATGATGAACTCCTGCGCGAACGGGATATCCGTGGTGAACATCGACAACGGCTTCGGCGCCGGCCTCATAGCCAGCCGCATAAACCAGATGGGGGGCGCGTGATGAGGGCGCTGTACCTAGAATGCGGCATGGGCGCGTCGGGGGACATGCTTATGGCCGCCCTGCTGGAGCTTATCGACGACAAAGAGGCGTTCCTGGAACAGATGAACGGCCTCGGGCTGAAAGGGGTGAGGGTGGGCGCAGCTCCAGCCGTCAAGCACGGGGTCACCGGCACCGCCGTCTCGGTCGCCGTGGACGGCCATGAGGAAGAGAGCGCAGACGTGGACGTCGGGACCGAACAAGTACACGGCCCCGATGAGACGCATCAGGAGGGGCATCGCCACGGGCATTCCAGCCTCGCTGAGATCGAGGAGGTGATCCTCGGCCTGCCCGTCTCGCAGCAGGTCAAAGAGGATGCGTCGGCGGTGTACGGCCTGATAGCGGAGGCCGAGGCGCACGTCCATGGAAAACCTGTTGCAGACATCCACTTCCACGAGCTCGGGGGCATGGACGCCATCGCTGACATAGTCTGCGTCTGCCTCCTGATGGAACGGCTCTCGCCGGATGTCGTGTCAGCATCCCCCATACATGTGGGGGGCGGCCATGTCCGCACCGCCCACGGCGTGCTGCCTGTGCCGGCCCCGGCCACTGCGCGCATCCTGCGTGGGGTCCCCGTCTACGGGGGGGCGGTCAAAGGGGAGCTGTGCACCCCTACGGGGGCGGCCCTGCTGAAACACTTTGCAAAGGGGTTCGGCCCGATGCCAGAGATGACCATGGAGAGGATCGGGTACGGTATGGGCAGCAAGGACTTCGAGGCCGCCAACTGCGTGCGTGCGTTCTACGGCGATAGCGGCGGCACGGGCGGCGACGTGGCGGAGCTGCGCTGCAACATAGACGACATGAGCGGGGAGGCCCTCGGCTCCGTCTGCGGGAGGCTCATGCGGGAGGGGGCCCTCGACGCTTTCACCACTTCCGTCGGTATGAAGAAGGGGCGCCCTGGGACGATGGTCACATGCATCTGCGCCGCCGACCGGGCGGACGAGTTCGCCGCCATGCTGCTCCGGCACACCACGACGTTCGGCGTCAGGAAGTCCGTGCTGAGCAGGTACACGCTGGAACGCAGCGTGAGGACGGTGGACACCCCCTTCGGCCGGGTGCGCGTCAAGACCGGGGCGGGCTACGGCGTCAGGAAGTCCAAGCCCGAGCACGAGGACGTGGCGGCCCTTGCGGAGGAGCACGGCGTCCCTGTCGAGGAGATGGCCCGCAGGCTGTGGGCGTACATCCTCGAGTCGGAACGCGGGGCCTGAACATGCAACAGAAGCTTGACGACCTCAGATCCCTCCTGTCTGAGCTCGGCAGCGTGGCCGTGGCGTTCTCGGGGGGAGTCGACTCGACGTTCCTCCTGAAGGTGGCGCACGACGCCCTCGGCGACAGGGCGATAGCGGTTACCGCCCGTTCCCGGTCGTTCCCCAAACGGGAGGAGGACGCGGCGAGGGCGTTCTGCGAGGAAGAGGGGATAACGCACCTGACGTGCGACTGCGATGAGCTCGGCATAGAGGGGTTCTGCTGGAACCCAGTGGACCGGTGCTACCTCTGCAAGACTGAGATCTACAAGAGAATCCGTGCCGTCGCCGAGCGGCACGGCATCGCCCATGTGGCGGACGGCTCGAACATGGACGATGCGGGAGACTACCGCCCCGGCATGGCGGCCGCGGCGGAACAGGGCGTGGTCAGCCCGCTCCGCCAGGCTGGCCTCTGCAAGGACGAGATCCGTATCCTCTCCAGGGAAATGGGTCTCCCCACTTGGGACAAGCAGTCCTTCGCCTGCCTCTTCTCCCGCTTCCCCTACGGGGAGGAGATAACCCCGGAGCGCCTCGACATGATCGACCGGGCTGAGCAGCTCCTGCTGGACTTGGGGTTCCGCCAGGTGCGCGTGCGATTCCACGGCGGTCTCGCCCGCATAGAAACGGACGGGGACGGGTTCAAGATAATGGAGGACGCGCTCATCAGGAGGGAGGTGCACGACGGGCTCAAAGCGCTCGGCTTCGCCTATGTGTCCTTGGACCTGATCGGATACCGCACAGGAAGCATGAACGAGGCGCTGCCCCCACAAGTCTTATCGAAATGACCGTAGACTATGGTCGCCCGCGATAGACTGTGGCGATGTCCTAACCACCATGTTAGGAAAATGCAGTGTTTCCACTGGAAGTTCGTTAGGAAAATGCAGTGTTTCCACTGGAAGTTCGTTAGGAAAATGCAGTGTTTCCACTGGAAGTTCGTTAGGAAAATGCAGTGTTTCCACTGGAAGTTCATTAGGAAAATGCAATCTGGCAAAATATTAATAAATATAAGAATCAATGTGCGTCCATGAAGAGATCCATATATGACAGCCTCCTGATGTGGAAGGAGAAGAAGGGGCGCAAGCCGTTGCTGCTTGAGGGGGTCAGACAATGCGGTAAGACGTACATACTCAAGGAGTTCGGTAAACGTGACTACAAGGACACCGCCTATTTCAATTTTGAAGACACCCCTGGGCTTTGCGACGTATTCCAACCTGACCTGGACACGGGGAGGATAATCTCGAGACTGAGCCTGGAACTAGGCAGGAAGATCGAACCGGGAGGGACTTTGGTGATATTGGACGAGATACAATCCTGCAACCGTGCGATCACCTCGCTGAAGTATTTCTGCGAGAACGCCCCCGAGTACCATATCGCATGCGCCGGGTCCCTCCTTGGCGTGATGATCTCCAAACCCTACTCTTTCCCCATCGGCAAAGTCGATATGATGAGAATGGGGCCCATGAGCTTCAAAGAGTTCCTTTGGGCTAATTCGGAGGAGTACCTTGTTGATTTCATCGAGGGGAACGACCCTACAGAAATGCTCCCTACGACGCTTGCTGACAGATTGGGAACGTACCTTGACTACTATTTCGTGGTGGGGGGCATGCCTGCCGCCGTAGAGGCGTGGGTGAAAGATAAGGACATATCGAAGGTCGAGGAAGTCCTTGACGGCATAATAAGGGGCTACACAAAGGATTTTTCCAAGCATGCCTCGGAATCCCTCTCGAAACTGACACAGATATGGGAGTCCATACCTGTCCAGTTGGCAAAGGAGAATAAGAAGTTCGCATTCGGCCATGTGAAAGCGGGTGCGCGTGCCAACGACCTGGAGGACGCCCTGAGATGGCTCATAAACGCCGGGCTGGTCCATAAGGTGAGCTTGGTCCCCCATCCCGCCGTCCCTTTGTCCATGAATGCGAGTGCCACGAATTTCAAGATATACATGGCAGACATAGGTGTGCTTCGGAGGATGAGCCGGCTTCCTCCGAACTTCTCCTTCAGCAAAGACAAGAAACTAGATGCCTACAGGGGGATGATAGCGGAGAACTACGTACTGAGCGAGATCGTCTCGTCCACCGGCGACGTCCCATATTATTGGAGGTCGGACGGCATCGCAGAAGTGGACTTCATAATGCAGATTGGCATGGAGGCGGTGCCCATCGAGGTGAAGGCGGGCGACAATAGGTCGAAGAGCCTGTCAGAGTACATCCAGCGGTACTCGCCCCGGGTCGCCGTCGTCGCCTCGGCACGGAAAAGCAGGGGAGAGGTGGTGAACAACATACCGCTGTACCTCGCCTGGAGGATCCCAGACCACATCCAGGGCAAGCTGTCGGAAACGGATGTAGCGGGAAGTGAACATGAGTGAAAAACGTCCAAGAGCCGCCATGTGGGTGGGTGGTTTGGTGCTCCCATCGGGATTTGAACCCGAGTCGAGGCCTCGAGAGGGCCTCATGATTGGCCGCTACACCATAGGAGCTTGTTCCCTCTGATTACGATGTTACTAATAAAATTTTCTAATGCCCGACCACGCCGACCGATATCTGAACGCCGTCTGAATGGGCCATTTACACTCAGGCCCGAACATATTCTGCGTCAGGGAACCCTGCCGCTCTCCTTTGTCCCTCTTCCCCTTTCCGCGGAGGTGTGAGCGGGACGGCACCCTGGCAGGGACGGGCGTATCTTTCATTGCATCCCGCCGCCGCTATGTTTCCGAAGCCGTTGGGCATCTGCCGCGCCGTCCTCCCCTTTGGTGTGGGCGCCCCCTTCACCCTCGGTCAGCCGCCTGTGCGTCTGTTCACTGCCGCACAAGTATTATGTCCAGGCACGACGATGGGGAGCCATGGGGATGAGGTTGGCCCTGTGCCAATGCCAGTCCGCGGTCGGCGACGTCGGCGCGAATCTCAACAAGGTCATGGCCACGGTCTCGCAGACGAGGTCGGACGTGTACATATTCCCGGAGCTGTTCCTGACAGGGTACGGGGCGGACTACCTCGCGCTGTACGAGGACGTCCATTACGCAGTGGACAAGATGAGGCTCTGGTGCATGGAGAGGGACGTCGCGATACTGGTGGGGTCCCCCTCCTACGCCTCAGCCGGCGTTAGGAACTCCCTCCTCTTCATCAAGCCCGACGACGTGGTGCGGTACGACAAGCTGTATCCCGCGCGTTTCGGCATCTATTCGGAAGGGGAGTTCTCCAGGGGGGACAGGCCGGTCGTCTGCTCCTTCCGGGACATGACCTTCGGCCTCTCGATCTGCTACGACGTTTTCTTCCCGGAGATCTACAGGGGGTACGCCCTGTCCTGCGCCGACGTGAACGTGTGCGTCGCGGCCTCGGCCGCCCGGTCCAAGCCGTACTTCGACAGGATCCTGCCGGCACGCTCGCTCGAGAACCTCCTCTACACGGTGTTCGTCAACAGCATAGGGGCATCCGGCGACCTGAGCTTCTACGGGTCCTCAAGGCTCGTGGGCCCGCTGGGGGACACGCTCGCGGAGCTCGGCGAGGGGG
>WRNL01000015.1 GCA_009776625.1 Methanomassiliicoccaceae archaeon
CAAGGCTCTGGAGAAGGCCTGCGCCGATAACGGCATCCCTCTGATGCTGGTGACCACGCAGGACGGGAACAGCAACAGCCTGAAAGGCTGGATAGGCAATCTGTTCGGACTCGGCGACGAGAGCAGAGGGGACGGAATATGGACATACTGGGCCCAGTATAAGGACGGGAACTACAACCAGTTCACCCTCGGGTACTACACGGACGGCGGGAACTTCCAGATAACGAGGCTGACGTCCACCGAGGACGGCAGCGTGGTCCCCTACGTCAAGGGAGTTGCCATGGGGAGCGCCACACTGACTATGGGTACCGGCGATGTCTCCGCCCTCACGTACACCCTGAACCCCGCCAACGCATACTACACCGAAGTGAGCTGGACCTCCAGCAACCCGTCCGTGGCCACGGTCGACGGCACCGGGAAGGTGACCGCCCTGTCCGCGGGGACGTCCGTCATCACCGTCAAGACGAAGGACGGCGGATACACCGCGACCTGCACGGTGACGGTAGGCGGGGGGGCGACTACGCCCACTCCGCCGGGCGGAACCGATGTTTCCGTGACCGGAGTGGCCGTCGATAGGGCGACGGCATCGGTAACGGCGGGAGGGACCGTCCAGATCAACGCGGCCGTGTCTCCCGACAACGCGACGAACAAAGGCGTGACATGGTCGTCCTCGGACACGTCCGTGGCCACGGTCAGCGGCAACGGCCTGGTGACCGCGCTGAAAGCCGGGACGGCGGTGATAACCGTCAGGACCGGCGACGGCGGATACACCGCGATGTGCACGGTGACCGTGAAGGCATCCGCCGAGATAACCATAGACCCGGAGGTGACCGACACGGGCGCGGGCACCACCGCCACCGTGACCGACCGGCAGATGGACGATGCGAACGAACAGGCTAAGGACACCGACGGCGGCGCCACGCCGGTGCTGAGCATCGACGCCGAGTCCAAATCCTCCCGGACGTCCGGGAAGACCTCTGTCCTGGTACCCGCGGCGGGGCTCAAGGAGTTCGCCGCCGCAGGCGGGGAGGCCAAGATATCCACGTCCTCCGGCACCGTCGTCCTAGACAACAACGCTCTGAAGGAGATAACCAAGGCTCCCGGAGAGACCGTCGAGATAATCGTCGAGATAGTCGATGGTTCCGTGCTCAACGCCGCCCAGAAGGCGAAGGCGGAGGACGGCCTGATAGTGAGCGTCACCGTCAAGGTCGGAGGCGCGGTCGTATCGCAACTGAACGGCTCCGCCACCGTCACGATACCGTACGAGCTGAAGGCGGGGCAGGACCCCTCCAAGCTCGTGGTGTGGTACCTCGACGACAACGGAGGCGTCACCGAGTACCCGTGCACCTACGACCCCGTCAACAAGGCGGTCACCTTCGTGACGGACCACTTCTCGTACTATGTTGTGGTCTACACGGGAACTGACCAATCCGCAGCGGGATCGGACGGCGAAAGCATGACGCTGTACATTGCGATTGCCGCACTCGTCCTGGTAGCCCTGTGCGCCGGAGCGCTCTTCTACGTGAGGTCAAAGAAAGCGAGCAGAGCATGATCCGCGGAAAGAGAACGACACCATAAACAGGGAGCCTCGCTCCCTTTCACATCTTTTTATTCTTTATCATCGGCTCCGCACCGATCTCAAAAGCACACATTCTGCATCAAATAACCTTAGTCACGACAATTGCTCGGATAATCTTTTTATCGCACCGTGCGGATAAACACATGACTGGATATATAATCCATGACGGACTGACATGAACGACGCACCGCAGGAAGGGGCAGGCGGTCCAAGACGCGCCGAGATACTAAGCAGGGTGGCGAGGATATCGGAAGGATACCGCGGCAGCCATCCGCAGAGCGAGGCCGGGCATTACCATCCCGCCGGGCACGTATGCCTCGTATGCGGGCATACCTGGGACGCCGTCATCAAGGGCGCGGGCCGCCCGAAGAGGTGCCCCGCCTGCGACAGCTCGCTTTGGGACGTCGGCGACGCCTTGAAGCATACCTGCGTCCGGTGCTCCCACACATGGTCGAGCAGGCTGGAGTCCCCCGCCGTGTGCCCACGCTGCAGGTCAGGGCTCTGGAGAACGGCCGAGAAAAAGCATACCTGCGCTGTGTGCGGGCACGTCTGGGAGGGGCGTGCCGGAAAAGATATGCCGGCAAGATGTCCCAGGTGCGACAGCAGGCGGTGGGGGAAGGAACTCCACAGGCACATCTGCGTGGCTTGCTCCCACGAGTGGATGGGGCGGTCGGAGGTCCCTTTGGTATGCCCCAAGTGTCTCTCCAAGTCATGGAACAAGGACGTCAGGATATTCTCGTGCGGCGAATGCGGGCACGTCTGGAGGGCCGGCCCGGAAGAACGGCGGCTCACGCTGTGTCCTGAATGCTTCTCTTCCGCTTCGACGGAGATGGCGGACCGCTCTTGCCCCGGATGCGGATACGATGGCCTCGTGAGCGTCAAAGATGACGCGTGTCCCTCCTGCGGGGCTGTTCTACCCGTGCTCAGACAGGCGGGGAGGGCGTCCGCATGCCGGGAGTGCCAGGACGGGCTCCGTACCGAGGCGTACCATCTGGCGTTCAAGGTGCTCTGTTCGGACAGCACCGACAGGAAAAAGGTCAAGGATCTGGTGCAGATGGGGCTACACCCTTCCGACGCGGACGTGATGATAAGGTACAGCAGGGGGGAGGACGTCACGGACATAGCGAGGGGCACCGGCCTGTCCATCGACCGCATCATAAAAACTATAAGGCCGCTGGCGCACAGCGGGCATGATGGGCGGCTGTGATCCGGCCGTATGTGAGGCGAGGCGCACATGCGCCCCCGCCGTCTGCTGAGGCCGCCGTCCCGCGGCGTCCGGGACATGCCCCACGGTGACCGTTTATCCCGTTCACGGATCTTCCGGAGAACGACCCAGCCCGCCGTGAGACGCATGAGACACCGTTAATGGCGGTAACTTTAAAAAATTACGAATGTCATTAAATAGTAATGAACGCCCATCACTTTACGCCGTTTTTCCGGTTCGGAAAAACGGCGTTCGATATGAAGAACGGCGTGCGGAGCACGACCCGTACGGCGGAGAGAGGAAGAGTCGGATGAGGCCCGAAGAGGAACCGGAATACACGCGCATGGACGCTCAGATCTATTATATGCTTGCATGTCTGGACAAAGAGGGGCCGGTCGGCGGAAGGAAGCTGTCCGAGACGACGGGCATAGGCGAGGCCGCTGTAAAGGAGATCGCCGCCGCGATGAGGGACTGCGGCTGGACGACCGTCTCCTCCGCCGGGATGCGGCTGTCCGAGAAGGGTGCCGAGGTCCTGCGCAACATACCCATCGAGCTTGTCGGCGTGAAGGGATCGGAACACGTGATGGGCGGGCACCAGCGCGGGGTGCTGATACGCGGAATGGCCCACGCCGTAATGAACGGCGCCCGCCAGAGGGACATGGGGACTTCGGCGGGGGCGCACGGCGCGTCCGTGTTCACGATGCGATCGGGGGACCTGATGATGTACAGGTGCAATATGGACATCAGGGATCCGCTTTTCGCCAGGGAGATAAGGAACAAGGGGATGGATGAAGGCGATGTCATGATCATATGCGGCGCGGACGACCCGAACACGGCGGCAGTATCCGCCATATTCGCCGCCCTCGACCTTTTCTCCGACCGCGGGAAAAAGCGCCGTAAGGCCAGCCCGCCGCCTTCGGCGGAGAACACCGCCGCCCGGGCGGAGGAGGGGGAGGCCCGATGATGTTCATAAGGGGCGCGAAGTACAGGCACGAGAACCCCCCGTTCTATTACACGCTCGCCTGTTTGACTAAGAGGATTCTCTCGACGCGTCCGCGCTGTCCGAGACGATGGGCATCCTCGAATGGAGCGTAAGCTGGTCGCCGGCGTGCCGGAGGAGCGGGGGCTGACAACGACGCCCGGAAGGCATGAGGATATCGCAGGAAGGCCGCAGGGCCCTGCAGGGCATCCCTATAGAGATCGCCGACGTGAAGATGCCCGAATATGCGTCGGCCTCCTCCTCGTCTGATCGTCCCGGCGCAGCCCTCTGGATGCAGGCGGACGAACAAAACGACGGTAACTCTAAAGAATTACGGATGTCATTAAATAGTGTTCAGCGGCCATAGCTTCCACGACGTCCTTTGTACAAGAAAATGACGGCGCAGGGACTAAGAGGGTCGTCGGCGGGACACCGGGAAATATCACCTGTCCGCTCTTCCCGCGCCGCTGTCAGCGGCGTTCTGTGTGCGCGGGACATTCCGGCACGGCGTCCTCGGAGTTCCGAAAAACCGGTTAACACGTCCAAACCGAACATGCTACGGAACACGGGGGAGGAAACATCCGTATGGGGTAAGGTAACGAACATTACGTAAGAACAAAAGTGACAGAAAACAGGGGGTTACGCCCCCCTCTTACCTCTGTTCCAGTGATGCTTTTCTGTATTTCTGCCGAATGACCTTTATGAATAACATACCATGTTTTTCCACATGGATCGGTACTTTTTGCAATAAACTATGACATTTTTCCGCATAAGTGACAGGCTGGATGTTTAAGGGAACAAAAAACACAGGGTTTGTTAAATATTAACTTCTGCGATATGCTCCAGCTAACCTTTCGACCGCCTCCGGCCAAAGGGATGCGAGGAGGAGTAGAATGAACCGCCGCCAGCAGGAGCCGTGAACGGATGAGGTCGCTGGAGATCAAGCTTGCATTGTCCGTCGCCATCGGCATATTGGTTATAGCGGCGGTGCCCGTCATCGGCCTCACGACGGTGGAGGCGGACAGCACCGAAGGGGTGATGATCGACTTCGGCTATTGGGACGTCGTCTGGATCCCTATGGCCTTCGAAGAAGGGATGGACGGCAACGACGCGCTCGAAAAGGCCTGCGAGATCAACGGCTTTCCGCTGGTGTATCTCTACGATGACAAGTCCCAGGTCTTCTCCGTGAACGAGCAGGTCAACCTGTACGGGATGCAGTGGAACATGTACGTGCTCGTCTCCGGCAAATGGAGCCTGGCGGAGGACCCCCGCGGGACAGACGCATCCTCGTGCGGGCTGATGTGCTGGGCGAGGGCGTCCGGAGAGGACGGCGTCGTGCCGGGCACCGACTCGACGGGGTTCACCTATTACAGCTACGCCAAAGAGGGGATATCGTCCAAGAAGGGGGAGAGGCTGAGGATAATATCCCTCGCCCCCTCCGTGACGGAGATCCTGTCCTCCGTAGGCGGCATCGATCTTATCGTGGGCACGGACCTGTACAGCAACTATCCCAAAGAGATAGCGGAAAAGAAGAATAAAAAGGAGATATCGGTCATCGGCGGGTACACGGACCCCAACTACGAATGGATCATCAGGCTGAACCCGGACATAGTGTTCTGCGACGGGGGCACGGGGGAGCACATCAACATGGCCAACAAGCTCAGGAAGTCTGGATTGAGCTGCGTGGTCCTTTATGACGCCGTCGACATAGAGACCCTGTACGACAACATCTGGATAGCGGCGGCGGCGATAGGGCTGGAGAAGAACGCCAACTCATCAATAACGGCGGCGAGGGCGACCATCAACACCATAACGGGGATAATAGGGACACAAGCCTCGAAAAGGGTGTTCGTCTCCCTGTCCGCCGACCCATCGCCCTGGACGTCCGGCTCCGGCACGTTCATGTCCGATCTGGTGTCCAAGGTGTCCGGGACCAACGTGTTCGACACGCAGTCCTCGTCCTGGTTCATGGTGTCGAAAGAGCAGATCCATGCTAAACAGCCCCAGGTCATCATAATAATCTATGAAGGGAAGGCGGTCACGTCGTATGCGGAGTACCAGTCGGTGATAGACAGGATGGACCCGGTGTGGAAGGAGACGCCCGCCTACCGGAACGGCGACATATACATCTTCTCCGGCGCGGCGGCGGACATCCTATCCAGGCCGGGGCCTAGGCTGGCGGAGGCGGACGAGCTGCTTGCAAAGATACTGCATCCGAGCCAGTTCACCAACATGGACCCGCTTGACACCCTGCCCAAATACCTGGGGGACGACTATCGGCAATATCTCAAATATCAGAGGGGGGCGGCATGAACAAGGCCCTGCCCCTCATCGCAATAGCGCTGGTCGCTCTGACGGTGGTGCCGATCCCGTCGGCGGATGCGGCTCAGGACGGCAGGATACTGATCGACTACGGTAACGGGTGCTATGAATGGCTCTCCGCCGACGTGTCCGGAACGTACATCGACGCCCTTAAAGGATGCAAGGAGGGCGTCTCCTACGACGGCTCCTCGCTCAGGATAGACGGCATGGGGCGCACGTCGATATCATCCGTCACCGTCGATTGGAGGATCTACACCTGGGACGGGGGCGGGTGGAGGTATTCCACATCCGATCCCAATTCAAAATGCGCCGGCACCTCCGCGTTCGGGCTGTTCCCCAATGAGAGCATGACCCCGTCCGCGACCCCCGACGACCCTGCCGTCTGGACGCAGCTCGGGGGTTCGTCCGGCTCGTACAGCGTGTCGCCGTCCTACGGCCCGTCCGGCCCCGCGCTGCCCGTAGAATGGTACAACACGTACACGACCGGGTACGTCGACTCCGGGCTGGTGGCGGCGGGGGACCTCCTCTACCATACGACCGGCGGCACGTTCGGCGGCAGAGGCGACGACGCCGACCCGTGGATATACTGTCTCGACAGGAACACGGGGAGCGTCGTATGGAAATACCACGGGGCCTACGGGTCCGGGTACGAGGTCACCACCCCGATCATAGTCGACGGCCTCCTGATAGTCACCACCACCAACGGGGACCTGTACGTCTTCGACAGGTACTCCGGCGGCGTCCTCGACAAGATCAACATACCCTTCGAACCCCCGGCCGACTCCGGCGGGGACATAATATGGGACGGCAGGGTGTTCGTCACGGGAGGGACCACCCCCGTATACGACTCTGGGTGCATATTCTTCGGCTCCGCGGACGGGAAGGTCTATTGCTATTCCGTATCGAACTCCGGGAAGCTGTCGCAGGCGTGGTGCTACGACCCCCCCGCCGCAGGCTCGAAGGGGAGCTACACGGGGACAAAGGGGTGCTTCTATTATCATGCGCCCGTGATAGCGGGCGTCGACGGCAAGAGGATGCTGTTCATCGGCAATTACGAAGGGTATGTCCACGCGCTCGACATCACGACGGGGAAAGCGGTCTGGGTCAAGCGCGTCATCGATCTGGGAGAGGACAACAGGTGCGTCCCCGACACTCCCGGGTCGGCCGCCGGCATGTGCATCAGCCCTGACGGGAGCATGCTCCTCGTGTCCTGCACGGACGGGGGGCTGTTCACGCTGTACGGATACCTTCTCGCGCTGGACCCGAAGACCGGCAACACCATGACAAGGACGGACGGGGCGGAATGGAAGCTGGAGGGGCTGTTCACATCCCCCGTGAGCACCGAGGGGGGGTTCTACACCTATGCCACGCCCGTCAGTTCGGGGAAGAACACCCTTACGGCCTCGGACGGCTCCGTCATAGAGATATCCGACGCCGTATACAAATTCGATTGGAACGGGGACGTGGAATGGGTCTCGTCCTCTTATCAGCTGATCAAAGCGCCTCTCACGCTGGCCGGCGGCGTGTTATACGCGATGGACTACTCGGCCGGCTCCTTCTGGCCGACCGGCGGCGGGCTGACCGCCATCAGCGCGGACGACGGGTCGGAGCTCTGGAGGGTGCTCCTGTCCCCGTACACGGCGGATTCCTACTCCATGGTGCAGCCGACGGTAATCGACGGCAAGGTGTACGCGGGGAACGACTTCGGGGCCGTCTATTGTCTCTCGGCCACGGCGGGCGCGGGCACGGAGGAGGAGAGGGTGGAGGCCCTGCACACGCAGGGGTTCCGTCACTGGTCGTGGGCGGTCGTGGCCGCAGGGGCGTTCCTGTGCATACTGTTCCTTATCAGGTTCTATTGAGGGTTGCCAATGAGTTCTCGCAATGAAGGAAAAGCAGAGGGCGGGGGGCCGTCCGCATCCGGAAGGCTCTTCGGCCTTCTTAAGAAAGGATACGGCGCGATGAAGGAAGGGATGGAAAAACCCCCTGAGGACGACGAGAGCGAGATCTCCCGCAAGAAGAGGAGGTTCAGGGTCATTTGCATCTTCGGCATAATAATGTCCGTGATAGCTTTCCTGATATCCATATCGATCTCGTCGGGCGGAGTGATACCGGTAAGCGAAGCATTCTCCGCGATGATATCCGCCATATCGAAGGGCGGCCACGACCTCAATACGATCGAGCTCTACATATACCAATCGAGACTGCCGAGGGTCCTGGCCGCCATCGCGGTAGGCGCGGGGCTCGCGATAGCGGGCTGCATGTTCCAGGCCGTGATCAGGAACCCCCTGGTAGACCCCTACATAACGGGGGTGTCGTCGGGAGCGGGGTGCTTCGCGATAGCTATAGTCGCCCTCGGCATATCCGTACCCTTCGTGGGCGATAACGTTTTGTACATGATACCGGTCGCCGCGATAGTGGGAGGGCTGATCGCCTTCGGGATCACCATGATGGTGGCCGAGGGGTCGGGGGGCTCCGCGATCAACTACATCCTGGCAGGGGTGATAGTGGGGTTCGCTTTCGCATCAGTTCAGACGGTGTTCCTGTCGCTGGCCAAGGATAATCTTACGGACACTATGTGGTGGCTTTACGGGTCGTTCGCCAACATAACCTGGGAGAACGCGTGGCTCGTCTTCGTTCCGGCCATGGGGATATCCCTCGTCGCGATGCTGTGGGCGAGGGAGTTCAACCTTTTCATGATGGGAGAGGACCAAGCTAAGCAGCTGGGCCTGAACGTGAGGGAGTTCAAGATCATGATGATGGTCATCGCATCCATACTGACCGCGGTGTGCGTCGCGTTCTGCGGCATCATCGGGTTCGTCGGGCTGGTGATACCGCACGCCTGCCGCATGGCGCTGGGAGGGGACCACAGGCTGATCATGCCCGCCTCGGTCGTCCTCGGGGCGATGCTGATGCTGTTCGCGGACCTGATCGCAAGGACCGCGCTGTCCCCCCTGGAGCTGCCCGTGGGGGCCATCACGGCGATGGTCGGCACCCCGATATTCGCGTACATGCTGATGAGGAAGGGGCGTGAGTACGGTGGCTGAGCCTCTTCTTTCGATAAAGAAGCTGAACAAATACTTCGGCGACTTCCATGCAGTGTCGGATGTGGACCTCGACCTCGAGAGAGGGGTGCTGGTGGGGCTGATAGGGCCGAACGGCTGCGGCAAGTCCACCCTGATAAAGTGCATATGCAGGATACACGAGATGTCGTCGGGGGCGGTGACCGTCGACGGCAGCGACATCTCCTCCATGAAGCCGTTGGAAGTGGCGAAGCTCGTGGCAAACGTCCCCGCAGAGGCCGGGCCCACGTTCGGCCTTTCGGTGATGGACATGGTCATGCTCGGAAGGTACCCTTTCATCGACAAGATCTGGTGGGAGGACGCCAAGGACGAGGAGATGGCGAGGAAGGCCCTCCGGACCTTCGGGATAGATCATCTCAGAAGGAAGCAGGTGTCCCTCCTGTCATCGGGGGAGAGGCAACGCGCGCTCATCGCGAAGGCATACGTCCAGGAGCCGAAGCTGATGCTGGTGGACGAGCCGACCTCCCACCTGGACATGAAATACAAGCTCCAGGTCATGGAGTACCTGAGGTCGACCGCGAGAGGGGACATGACCGTCATGGTGGCGGAGCACGACATCTCCCTGATGGCCAGGTACTGCGACCTGTGCGTCATAATGAAGGGGGGCAGGATAGTGAGCATCGGGGACCCGAAAGAGGTCATCGACGCGGACCTGATAAAGGACGTCTACGAAGTGGATGCCAGGGTCGGTCTGGACGCTGACGGGGAGATATACGTCCTCCCTAAAAAGTACATAGAGGGGAGCGGACGGTGACGGAAACGTCTTCGTCGGACAGCTCGTTCAAGTTCTACTGCTACAGGTGCGGCCATCTCTGGCTGTCCGGGAGCGGCAGGCCCCCCAAGATGTGCCCCCGCTGCAAGTCGTCGCAGTGGAAGTCCCCCGTCATGAAGGACGCCGTCTGCAAGAAATGCGGCAACGAATGGCGGATATCGAAGATAGACGAGCCCTGCCCCAAGTGCGGGCTGTCCGGGCCGGAGGACGTCCCGTCGGCCATCCTTCGCTGCAACCAGTGCGACCACGAATGGGCAAGGAGGTCCGTGGGCAAGCTGCCCGACAAATGCCCGGTGTGCAAGACCACCAAATGGAACGAGGAGAGGAGGCCGCAGCACTCCTGCCGCATATGCGGCCATGTGTGGAGGGCGAAAGCGGAGCGGCCGAAGAAGTGTCCGAAATGCCAATCGGGAAAGTGGGACGCACCGGTTTACAAGCTTCAATGCAGGCGCTGCGGGCACAAGTGGATGGCGAAGGCCGGGCGCACGTCCGAGGACGTGAGGATGTGCCCGTCGTGCAAATCCCCCAAGTGGAAAGAGGTCCCCAAGCCTATTTTCTGCAAGTCGTGCGGGACCTACTACATCAGCAGGTCGCAGGGCTCTCACGGCAGATGCCCCTCGTGCAACTCGAAGGCGAGTTCCGTCGAGATATCATGCAGCTTCTGTAAGGCGGTCTGGAGCATAACTTCCCATAAAAAGGCGGTGTGCCCCCGTTGCGGCAAGCCGAGCTCGAAAGGCGAAAGGGAGAAGATGCTGGACATATGGAGCGACGGAAGGTTCTCCCTCAGATACGCCTACGCGGACGATTTCGGGTTCGTCTATCTTTGGGAGGGCGACATCCCGGTCGCGGCCATGTACTTCCACGACCTGCTGATAGCCTTGGATATAAACGCGGAGCAGTTCGCCGCGAGGATGTCGAACCCCGCATACGAGGCCAGGTGGAAGGAGATGTCCGACCGTCTGTACGAGCACCGGGACGATTATATCGAGAATGTGCCGTACTTCATAAAACGGCTCGGCCTCTGCAGGTTCGACGCCGAGGTCCTGGCCATCCATTTCACTGGGATGGGGCCGGAGGCGATAGCCATAAAGTTCGGGATACCCATCGACGACGTAAGAAGGTCCTTCGACAGGATAATGGCCGCTTACACCGACAACGGCATAATCGTCAACGACTCGATCTTCACCGACGACCCCTTCTCCCTTTACTGATATTACTATGATTTGACGTATAATATCCGAGGTCAAAGCGATTTATTTACCTTAGCTATGGTGATTATCTCGATAACATATATAACGGCCTAAGCAGTTGGATGTATCATCCAAATTGGTGGTTAAGATGAAAAAGCATGACGCCGATCCAGCAGGGAGCCTTTACCTTGACGGCATGAAAAGGCTGATGGCCATCTCTAAAAAGAACTGGGCGCCGGACGGGGACGGCGCCTCCGGCACGGAAGTTCCATCGGAAAGGCCTTCCAAGCACGTCTGTCTGGTCTGCGGCAACATGTGGGATGCGGACCGCGGAAAAAGGGAGGGGCCGAAAAAGTGCCCCTCTTGTTCGAGCACGCTGTGGAACAACACCGACATGAAGAGGCACAAATGCAAACGGTGCTCCCACGTGTGGAAGAGCAGGCTCGATGCCCCGCTCGTATGCCCCCACTGCAAATCCAAGCTATGGAACAGGGACATGGAGAGGGTCGTATGCGGTTCCTGCAGGCATGCGTGGACATGCAGGTCGGACAAGGGCGTCCCGAGGAAGTGCCCCTCCTGCTCTTCTTGTGACGTCATGCCCGAGATGGTGGAGTGCTTGTGCGTCAGGTGCGGATACGGGGGGAAGATGAAAAGAAACGGCGCCGGCATATGCCCCATCTGCAGGGCCGCCCTATCCCTTTACGGCGGAGCATCCGAAAAGAGAGGCGGGGCCGGACGCCGCGGAGGGAGGGGCAAGGCCTCCGCCGGCGTGGATGCCGCCGCGTTGGACATCCTGATGTCCGACATCAGCGACACTAGGAAGATAATAGAGCTGGAAGGCAAGGCCGGCATCGGGGCCGCGGAGGCGGAGATACTGGTCAGGTTCAAGAAGGGGGAGGACCCCGTGAGCATCGCCCGTGCGACGGACATCTCGCTGAACATGGTTCTGATGACCACCGCGCCTTTGGACAGCGGGGAGGAATTCTCCCGATGAGGCTCATCGACTGTCCGGAATGCGGGCCCGCCTGCAGGTTCGAGGATGCCCACCTGTACTATATGCTCGCGAAACTGGACAAGGAGAGGCCGATCAGCAGGCTCAGGCTGGCCGAGGAGATAGGCGTAGGGGAGGGAAGCATCAGGAAGATGATTTCTATTATGAAGGAATGGGGCGCGGTGACCGTCGTACAGACGGGGATAACGGTATCGGAGCGGGGATGCGGACTTCTGAGGAGGATCCCCATAGACATTGTTGACACCGAAAGATCGGAGTACGTCATAGGCGCATACCAGCAAGGGGTATTGGCGCGCGGGACCGCCGATAAGATAACCAACGGCGCGTACCAGAGGGACAAAGGCATAGCTACGGGGGCCAGCGGCGCCTCGGTCTTCGTCATCAGGGACGGGGCGCTCATAATGCCCAAGAACTGGAACATGGACGTCAAAGACCCAGAGTTCGCGGAAAAGCTCAGGGGCAAAGGGATGGGGGAAGGCGATACGATGATAATATGCGGCGCGAACAGCCAGAATACCGCGGTCATATCCGCAATATCCATCGCCCTGGATCTGCTGTGAACATGGGGGCGGCTCTGGCGCCCATGGGGCGTGCGGCGGCGCGGATGCTGAAGGCTACTGCTACAGGAAACCGCAGGCAGACGCGATCGAACAGGCGAGAGATGCGTGGTGAAACATGCGTGCCGCACCCTCAAATACACCCGGCTGTGGGTTGAATGGTGCAGAGGAAGGGATTTGAACCCTTGGACCACTAAGGACTAGGCCCTCAACCTAGCGTCGTTGACCAGGCTTGACTACCTCTGCGTGATGTGCGTTGAATGTACATTCAATAAATAAGCTTTGTTATGGCCTTTCGCAATGTTCCATCCTTCAAAAAAACAAATAAACGCGGGAGCCGATAACTCCTGCATATGAACGAGATGAAAAGACTGAGGAAACTTGCGCTGGAAGGCGACGCGGAGGCCGGGTGCGAGCTCGGCCTCATGTACGAGAACGGGGAGGGCGTGCGCCAGGACTACAAAGAGGCGGAGAGGTGGTACCGGCTCTTCGCCGAAAGGGGGGACCACGTCGCGCAACTCTACCTGGGAGGGCTGTACTACGAGGGCGACGGCGTCCGCCAGGATTACAAAGAAGCTATGAGGTGGTTCAGATTGTCCGCTGATCAGGGGAACATGCACGCGCAGTTCCTCATCGGCGGGATGTACTTCGACGGGGAGGGCACGCGCCTTGACCACGAGGAGGCGGCGAGATGGTACAGGCTGTCCGCAGAGCAGGGGGATCCGGTCGCGCAGTTCAACCTGGGCATAATGCACGAGGCGGGGGACGGCGTCCCGCAGAGCGACGAGGAGGCCGTCAGATGGTTCAGGCTCTCGGCGGATCAGGGGGATCCCGCCGGGCAGAACGCCCTCGGCTTCATGTGCCAGGCCGGGAAAGGAGGATGCGAGCAGAGCCACGAGGAGGCCGTCAGGCTGTTCCTGCTAGCAGCGGAACAGGATGACGAGAACGCGCAGTACAACCTCGGCGAGGCGTATGAGAACGGGTGGGGCGTGCCTCAGGACTACGTGACGGCGGCGGAATGGTACCTGCTCGCCTATGAACAGGGGTGCGAGGAGGCGGATGACGCACTCCGGAGGCTGGAGGATGAGGGGCATGTTGTCTTCGAGGACGAGCTTTGATGTTGCGAGGAGCCGGTCGGGCGGAGTTCCCATCGGCGATGATTTAATAATTCAGGACGCTGTAGGAAAAAATGAGGGGGGATGATGCGATCCGCCCCCGGTGGTCACCATGAACGCGTTGGAGGGGAAGATGATGAGTGATATTTTTTTCAAATATTACTACGAGCGGCGGATCGAAAGCATGGATGACATACAGATGTTAGATAAGCTTGTAAGCGCAGGGCACACCGAATACGTGTTCAACAATGGCAAAGCTTATGCAAAAGCCACTTCCACAGGAAGGATGCTGCACTCGGTCGTGCCTCAGGGATATTGAAATCGTCTTGAGCTGATGCCATGTCGGTCAAAACCTGGTGGGGCTGGGTTCCTAATATATCCGGCGATGTGTGCGACAACTCGTATGTCGAACAGCAGATTGCCAAAAACAAAGGCAAGCGCGATTATTCGTACGAGTCCCAGAGAACAAAGTGACGGCATCGGCACCGTGGGGCACAGTGGAGATAATCATCCGCGGCAAGCGTGGGATATGTTCGCTTAGAATCATAGATACAATCGTCGAAAACGAAGAGGAAAGACATGTAATGATGGTGAATGCCTGGAGGGAATTCAGAAGTATGCTGGATTCCTGCTCGGACGAGCCTATAAATTGCGTTGCCATGGATCGACCCATCCTCACAGAGGGTTCTTGCGTAGAGCAGTCTGTAGTAAGAGAGTTCATAGACACGATGGAAGGGATATCCGACACCGGGACATACATAAGGCCGATATCCGGCAAGCTGGAATATTGGGAACAGCGGATGAAAGGGGCGATAAAGACATACAATCTCACAAGGGTCAACCACCTGTATGGAACGAGGTTCTTGGATCTGTATGCTGAAGAGCTGGAGGATGATATCGACCGCCTCAGGAGAACTATGGACGTCCGATACCGTAAGGCAGAGGTGGTCTACGAGAACATCATGAGCCTTTCAGAAGCCGAGTACAAGAGCAAATCCCATAATGTCAGCGATAGATTGTTGAAATACACAATCTGCATGCTGTTCATAACCGCCGCTGCCGCCGTGGCGGGCATATTCCTGCATTGACCAGCAGTTTCCTCAGCCTTCCTGTGCTGTTCTCGGACAGCACGGCTGGACGCTACAAACCTTAAAATAGTGCGTACCCCACTCCGTATTATTCATATCAAAACAGTATGAAATAGAGATAATCTACAGAAACGGTGATAACAATGCCCGACACCATCTACCTGGACGATGCCGCCACTACTAGAATGAGGCCCGAGGTCCTTGACGCCATGATGCCGTACCTCACGGAGATGTACGGCAACCCGTCGAGCATCCATTCCTTCGGCGCCCAATGCAACGCGGCCTGCGAGAAAGCGAGGAAGACGATAGCAGGCCTCATCAACGCCAAGGACAACGAGATCTACTTCACCTCTGGCGGCACCGAGTCCGACAACTGGGCCATAAAGTCCGTGGCCTATATGAAAAAAGACAAGGGCCGGCACATCATAACCTCGGCGATAGAGCACCATGCGGTCATGGAGACGTGCGAGGCCCTCATCCGGGAAGGTTTCGAGGTCACATTCGTCGGCGTGGACGAGATGGGCATAATAAAGATGGACGATCTGAGGGCCGCCATCCGCCCGGACACGGTATTGATCTCCGTGATATACGCCAACAACGAGATCGGCACGATACAGCCCATAAGGGAGATCGGGGAGCTCGCACGGTCCAAGGGCGTGCTGTTCCACACCGACGCGGTGCAGGCGTTCGGGCACGTCCCGATAGACGTGGAGGCGGAGAAGATAGACATGCTGAGCGCCAGCGCGCACAAGGTCAACGGGCCCAAGGGCGTGGGCATGCTGTACATGAGGAACAGCGCGAGGATCCCGCCCATGGTGCACGGCGGGCCTCACGAGAGGAGGAGGCGGGCGGGGACGCTGAACGTCCCCGGGATAGTCGGGTTCGGCAAGGCGGCTGAGCTCGCCGGTGCGGGCATGCCCGAGAACATGGCCAAGGTGACGGCGATGAGGGACTACCTCATAGACAGGATACTGGCGGAGATACCCCATTCCAGGCTCAACGGCGACAGGGTGAGGAGGCTCCCCGGGAACGCCAACATCAGCTTCAGGTACATAGAGGGGGAGTCTATGCTCATGATGGTCGACATGAAGGGCATAGCGGCCTCGACCGGGTCCGCATGTGCGTCCGGCTCGCTGGACCCGTCACATGTGCTCCTCGCGATCGGGCTGCCGCACGAGATAGCCCACGGGTCCCTGAGGATGACCATGTCCGAACGGACGACCAAGGAGGAGCTAGACTACACCGTCGAGGCGCTCAAGGAGGTCGTGGGCAAGCTGAGGTCGATGTCCCCGTTGTACGAGGACGCGGTCAAGAACAAGGAGGTGTGAGGATGCAATACAGCGCGAAGGTGATGGACCACTTCACCAACCCCAGGAACGTGGGGGAGATAGAGGACGCGAGCGGCGTCGGCACAGTGGGCAACGCGAAGTGCGGGGACATCATGAGGGTGTACCTCGACATAGACGACGACGGCTTCATAAAAGACGTGAAGTTCAAGACGTTCGGTTGCGGCGCGGCCGTGGCCACCAGCAGCATGGCGACCGAGCTCATCAAAGGGAAACACATCAACGAGGCCCTCAAGCTCACCAACAGGAGCGTGATGGACGCCCTCGACGGCCTGCCGTCGATCAAGGTCCACTGCTCCGTCCTCGCGGAGGAGGCGGTGCGTGCGGCGCTGTGGGACTACGCCGAGAAGAAGGGCATCAGCATAGACGGCCTGGAGAAGCCCGCTGACGACATACACGACAGCCACCACGAGGACCTCCAAGAAGAAGACTGACCGAGATGATACACGAGAGCCTGACGGGCCTCATAGGGGGGACCCCCCTGCTGAGGCTCAGGAACATCGAGAGGGAGCACGGCCTCGATGCAAGGGTGGTCGCCAAGCTGGAGTCCAGGAACCCCACGGGCAGCGTGAAGGACCGGGCGGCGCTCGCGATGGTCGACGACGCGGAGCGGAGGGGGCTGATCGACAGGGGCTCGACCTTGATAGAGCCGACGTCCGGCAACACCGGGATCGGGCTCGCGGCGATAGCCGCCTCCAGGGGGTACAGGCTCATCCTCACGATGCCGGACACGATGAGCGCAGAGCGCCGCGCCCTCCTCGCGGCGTACGGGGCCGAGCTCGTCCTCACTCCTGGCGGGGAGGGGATGAGAGGCGCGATTTCCAGGGCGGAAGGGCTCGCTAAGGAGATTCCGGGGGCGGTCATACCCGGTCAGTTCACGAACCCGGCGAACCCGAGGTTCCACGAGCTCACGACGGGGCCGGAGATATGGGAGGGGACTGGCGGCGGCGTGGACATTCTGGTCGCGGGTGTCGGAACCGGCGGGACCATCACCGGCGCCGGGAGGTACCTCAAGTCCAGGAACCCCGGC
>WRNL01000016.1 GCA_009776625.1 Methanomassiliicoccaceae archaeon
CGGGTTTCACGATGATCGAGGGGGGCGGGCACACGATGCCCCCCAAGACGTACGCCAAGGCGTTCCTGGACCACATCGAGGGGCATCCGATATCTTGAAGCAGGTCACGCCCGGGGTTGCGGGGGGCCCTGCCCGCCGCCGCGCCTGGCCGCTTTCGCCTCCTCGACCCTCTGGGCTATGGTGGAGCGTATCACCCTGGTGCATGGCCACGATTCGTCCATGTACCCGATGAGGTCCATTATGTCCGCCCTGTCGTCCGTCAGCGCGAGGTAGACGCGGCTCATGAACATCGATACGGCGTAGGGGAAGTCCCTGCACACCTCCGGCCTGTCCTCCCAGATACTGCACCTGTTGTCCCCGCCGAGGAACTCGCAGGCCCCCTTCTTCCTGAGGAGGAGCCTCCCGTCCGGCGTCCTGACGATATGGTTGCCGACGAATTCGTGGAGCGGTATCCCGGCGGCGGCGGCCACCCTGTCCACCTCCCCAGGCAGGACGGCTATGTTGGGCTGGTGGCAGCACCTGCCGCACATCTCACAGGGGAAGGCGGCCTTGTATCCCATGCATATCCCGTATGCAAGGTCCAGATCCCCCTCCATCTCGGGGGTGATCTCCCTCAGCCCCTGCAGTATGTACTTGCCTCTGTAGACGGCCATCGGAACACTTCGTCAGAACATGTTGACGAACCCGAGCATGAACGCTATGACCGAGGCCATTATCCCCGTCGCCGCGAAGCCCATGTACTGCGGCCTGTTCTTGTCGCTCAGCGGGAAATGGCTCGCTATGTTGATGGCGAACCCACCTATGACCATGCCGACCGCACCCAGCCCCGCCGCAACCATCGGCTGGTCGAATATGTAGAACGACACCACGCCGAAGATACCGCACACCAAAGACAGAAGTCCGTACGCCACCGGGTTCCTGGGGGGCCTGTTGTAATAATCGTCCATTTGATTGACATCCATGGGTGATGATTCCCGTCAACCGTTATAGACATTTCCCATCCTCGGGCAGTCGGAACAGGCACTCTACCTTCACCCTCACCGCACCGAACCGCATGGTCTCGTCCCGCCTCTCGCAGCTCACCAGCTCGAACCCCTTGAACACATCCCTCATGCCCTCTTCTGTGTAATACCTGTACTCTATGCCGTTGCCGCGGGTGCCCCTGTCCCCGCCCTCGGCCCTCATATCCCCCACGGCGAACGCCCTGACGAGGGCCAGACCGCCGGGCGCCAGCACACGGCGGACCTCCCTGACCGCGCCGGCCAGTTCCGTGTCGTCAAGGTGCTCCAGCACGTGCACCGCTACGACGGCGTCGAAGTGCCCGTCCGGGAACGGCATCCGCGAGCATTCGGCGAGGACGAACCTCGCCCTGTCGCCGAAGTCGCCAATACAGCGGCTTATCGCCGTCGGCGAGAAGTCCAGCCCGGTGACCTCCATGCCCATTTTCACCAGGGCGGCAGTGGTCTTCCCTGTGCCGCAGCCCATGTCGAGGACCTTGGATCCCGGCGGGATGTCCAGGCTTATCTTGCCTATGCCCCTCCACGGCCTCTTGTGCTCCTGATAGAACTCCTCCCAGCGGTCGGCCTGCCTCTCGACGCCCGGGGGGCCGGACTGTTCCTCCATGATGTCGTAACCGGCATTGGGTAAAAAGGTTCTTTCGGGTGCAGACGGCTCCGCCGACTGCGCCCCCACCGTATACCATCTTTACCTGAAAGTGCCTGTTTCTCAAATGAAAACCCTTAAACATCGGAAGTGAAAACCCTTAAACATCGGAAGTGAAAACCCTTAAACATCGGAAGTGAAAACCCTTAAACATCGGAAGTGAAAACCCTTAAACATCGGAAGTAAATAATACTTTATACTATATCTGGCTATTATGAGCGCCGAATACATTCCCCGGCTGATGGATTCGTGTCTAGATGATATGCTCGGATATTCAAGTGCCGTCCTGATCGAGGGGGTTAAATGGTGCGGGAAGACATGGACTGCAAAAAAAAGGGCGGCCAGCATGGTATCCTTCAATGACCCTGCAAAGGCGGACACGTACAAATCGTTGGCCTACACGGACCCGTCCTTACTGTTGGAGGGAGCAACCCCCCGACTCATAGACGAATGGCAAGCCGCCCTCCCCATATGGAACGCAGTGAAGAACGAGGTGGACAACAGGGCGAGCGCCCCAGGACAGTTCATCCTCACTGGATCCGCCACACCGACGGACGACCCTGCACGCCATTCAGGGGCAGGGAGGATATCCAGGGTCACAATGAGGCCTATGAGCCTGTTCGAATCGATGGAATCCAACGGAGCCGTTAGCCTGATGGGGCTTTTCGACGGTGGGCAGAAGATAGGGGGGCGCTCCGAGCTGACGGTCAGGGCGCTGTCCACCGCCCTGGTGAGGGGGGGATGGCCTGGCCTCATGGGCTTGCCAGAGACGGCATCGATGAAAAGGATGCACCAGTACATGGAGGCGGTGGCTGATACGGACATGTCGAAAGTGGACAAAGTGCAGAGATCCCCCGCCACAGTCAGACAGCTCCTAAGATCCCTTTCGAGGAACATCTCCACCCTCGCCAACATGTCGACCATAAGGAAGGACATGATGGGGGACTACGACATGATATCGGACAAGACCGTGTCCTCGTACATCAACGCGCTAAGGAGGATATTCGTGGTTGAGGACGTCCCCGCATGGAACCCGTCTGTGCGTTCCAGGACGGCGGTCGCAACGTCCCCGAAGAGGCATTTCGTCGACCCTTCGGTGGCGGCCTCCGCGCTCAGGCTGTCCCCGACCGGCCTGTTGGACGATTTTGAAACCTTCGGGCTCCTTTTCGAATCGCTCTGCGTAAGGGACCTAAGGGTTTACTCGCAGATGATCGACGGGGAGGTGTTCCATTACCGGGACAGCTACGGCCTGGAGGCTGACGCGGTGGTGCATCTGATGGACGGGAGGTGGGGCGCGGCAGAGGTGAAACTGGGATCCAAGGAGATAGAGAAGGGCATAAGGAACCTTAAGAAACTCAGGGACGCCGTGGACACAGAACGGATGAGGCCCCCGTCATTCCTGATGGTGCTCACTGCGACGGAGTATGCGTACGAGGTGGAGGACGGGATATACGTCGTTCCAATAGGATGCCTCCGGGACTGACGCCGTTCGCGGCATCGCGCCGCCGAACGATGCCTTACCCCTTCCCTCTGTTCGACGAACCCCCTTTGGGGTTGCCGAAACGGCCGCTTAGGCGGCTGAAAAACCCGCGAGGCGGCTCCTTGCCATAGGCGGACTCTCTATATTCGCCTGTGTACCCGGGCAGTTTAATGCGTCCCTTGGCCTCCATCTCCTCCCTCGACCTTATCCTTCTGAACGGTTTGCGCTTCACCATGCCCACGTCACCCCTTGGAACACCGCCGCTAGTACCAGTATCATCCCTGCAATAATAAACATGCTTACAAAAACGACTATTCCCGATCTCTTTGTTGAAGTGCACATAGTGCTCAAGTGCTGGTCGCAGGTTATGCATTTCCCTTTGCGGGAAAATGCCACACAGGATGCAACTCGCGCCCGACGGCACAGCCCCGCCAAGAGAGCCATAAATAATAGGACGGATATGGGGTCGCCATGGTGGCGGAACGTGTATTGGAACGCTGAGATAGAGTGCATGCCGGTCGAAGAATTGAAAAAGCTCCAATATCGGAGCTTCAAGACGCTTATCGAACGCCTTTACGACACGAACAGGTTCTACCACGACAGGATGAAGAGCGTGGGCATGCGCCCCGACGACCTGAGGTCCTTGGGCGACGTGGGGAGGCTCCCGTTCATGTTCAAGGAGGACCTCAGGGAGAACTACCCCACCAAGATGTTCAGCGTCCCCGTCACCGACATAGTGAGGTTCCACGCCTCCTCCGGCACGAGCGGCAAGCCCACCGTCGTCGGTTACACGGAGAACGACCTGGCGTACTGGACGGAGGCGCTGGCGAGGTCCCTGACCTCCATCGGGATCGGGAAGGACGACATCCTGCAGGTGTCCTACGGGTACGGCCTCTTCACCGGCGGGCTGGGGCTGCATTATGGCGCGGAGAAGGTCGGCGCCGCCGTCGTCCCGACCAGCACCGGCAGCACGGAGAGGCAGCTGGAACTCATGCAGGACCTGAACGTGACCGCCATAGCCTGCACCCCGTCCTACCTGGTGCACATGGGCGACGTGGCGGCGAGGATGGGCATAGACTTCAGGAGGGACACCTGCCTGAGGAAGGCCGTCCTCGGCGCCGAGCCTTGGACCGAGAGCATGAGGGCGAAGATAGAGAAGTCGATGGGCATACGCGCCTACGACATATACGGGACCTCGGAGCAGGCCGGCCCGATGTTCACCGAGTGCGAGGAGAGGGACGGCATCCACATCGCCGGCGACATAATGTACGTGGAGATCGTCGACCCGGACTCGGGGGAGGCCCTGGAGGAGGGCGAGAGGGGCGAGATGGTCGTGACGATGCTCAAGAAGGAGGCGCTCCCGATGGTCAGGTTCAGGATCAAGGACATCACGTCCCTGGTCGGGGGCGAGTGCCCCTGCGGGAGGACGTCCCCCAGGATATCCAGGATAACCGGCAGGTCCGACGACATGCTGATAATACGGGGGATCAACGTGTTCCCCTCGCAGATAGAGTACACGCTCATGCGGATACCGCAGATAGGCGACCAGTACATGATCGAGGTGACCAGGGACGAGGGGGCGCTGGACAACATGAGGATACAGGTGGAGATAAGGCCGGAGGTGTTCAGCGACAGGGTCGAGGACATGATACTCCTGAGGGCGGGCATAGAGTCCGAACTCAAAAAATACCTGAACATCGCTGCCACGGTAGAGCTCAAGGCCCCCGGCGAGCTCCCGAGGTTCGAGGGAAAGGCGAAGAGGGTGAAGGACATGAGGGTGATCTGATGGAGAACGAGAACATAATCACGCAGCTTTCGATATTCGTGAACAACGAGCCGGGACGCCTGGCGGCCATCGCGGGGATACTGAAGGACTTCAAGATCAACCTGAAGGCCTTCAACCTCGCCGAGTCGTCGGAGTTCGGCATACTCAGGGCGATCGTCGACGAGCCCGACAGGGCCTACGAGGACATCAGGTCCAAAGGGGTCATAGTCAAGAAGACCGACGTCATAGGGGTGGCTATGGACGACTCCCCGGGCGCCCTCTTCGAGGCGGCTGACGTCCTGGGGAAGGCCGGGATAAACGTCGACTACGGCTACGCCTACAGCGGCAAGACGTTCGAGTCCCTCTTCGTGAGGGTCGACGACGCCGAGAGGGCGGTCAGGGCGTTGAAGGATGCCGGGGTGAAGCTCATCAAAAGGTCGGAGATCTGAGCATGGGCAACCTGAACGTCGCGGTCCTCGGGGCTAAGGACCTGGCAGACAAGATAGGCAAGAAGGGGACGGTCACCGACGTGACGTTCTTCGAGGCCAAGAGGGGCGGCGACTCCGTCACCCTGGTGGAGCCCACCAAGCACCCCGAGAAGCTGTCCTCACTGTTCTTCTCTGTGTGCATGTCCGAGTTCGCCATACTGGTCGTGGAGAAGATGGACTCCTCCCTCGGGGAGTCCATCGTCATGGCCGACCTTTTCAAAATCAGGCGGGGGTGGATCGTGCTCAGGAACTACATCCAGAGGGAGCAGCTCTCGCCGCTGATTGCAGGGACGGCCCTGGAGGGGTACGACTTCATCGAGGAGGACCCCGTCAAGATGAGGGAGGCACTCCTCGACGTCGCACAGAAGGAGGCCCGCGCGCCGGGCCCGGGGACGTGCGGGTCCTGCCCCGTGGACAGCCATTTCAACGTCAAGGGCGTGGGGACCGTGGTCCTCGGGTCCGTCATGGACGGGCACTTCAGGAAACACGACAAGATGCAGGTGTTCCCCCTAAAGAGGGAGGTCGTCCTGAAGTCCATACAGAAGCACGACATCGACGCGGACGACGGCGTGAAAGGGGACCATGTGGGGCTGGCGCTCAGAGGGATCGAGTCGGATGAGCTCGACAGAGGGTACGTGCTCACCACCGACCCGTCGGTTAAAACGACCCGTAAGGTCGCCGGGAAGGCGGAACTCATAAAGTACTGGCCCTCGCCGCTGAAGGAGGGCATGGTGCTGCACATGGGGCACTGGATGCAGATAGTCCCCTGCAGGATAACCGGCGTCGACAACGGCGGCGACTTCAGGGCCCCCTCCCTTGTCATAGAGATGGAGTCTGACGTCATACACAAGCCGGGGGACATTGGCGTCCTGATGTACCTCGAGGGCGGTAAGCTGAGGATCGTGGGGTCGATAGGGCTCGAATGAGCCTCGGTTAAATATCACCCCAGACATACCCCAGCCATGGAGATGGAGACCCTGCGCGGGCTTGTGGACCCTGGGAAGCACGACTGGCTGGACAACATCCACGAGATGTGCAACGCCCCGTACGCCGTGAGGAACGGGATAGAGCTCGTCAGCATAGACGGGGAGGGGACGGTGGTCATGAGGAAGGACGTCCTGCCCCACGACCTCAACAGCAACGGGGTGGTCCACGGCGCCGCCACCTTCGGCCTCATCGACCACACCTTCGCCGTCATCGGCAACATCGACTACCGCACCGTCGGCCTGTCCTGCAACGTCACCTACTACCGCCCCTGCTTCGGCAGCGAGATCACGGCAGAGGCGAGGCTCATCAACGAGTCCAGGACGCTTATCACCGCCGACGTGTCCGTCCGCAGCGAGGGGAAGCTCATCGCCTCGGCGACATGCATCGGCTTCAAAGGCGAGAGGCCCAGGAGATGAGCGGGAAGAGGTGCCCCCACTGCGGCGGGCGCGTCCCGGAGAACAGCCTGACCTGCCCGGCTTGCTACAAGGAGGTGCCCAGGGGGCAACCCGCCGAGCCCCCTGTGCGTTCCAGCGGGGGTAAGGGGGGCAGGTGGACGAGGGACGTCCCCGCCGCTGCGCTGCTGCTCTCGGTCGTCCCGCCGTTCTTCGGCTTTCTGGGGCTGGGCATGGTGTACGTCCACCCGAGGGACGGCAAGGGGTACTGGTTCCTGGCGGCGGGGCTGTTGCTGTTCCTCTCGATAATCGGCCTGCTCCTCCTCATGAGGGGGTCGGGGTTCTTCTCTGCGATAGCCCTTTCCATCGCGCTAGTCGTCCTGCTGATCGTCTACGTGTCCGCAGCGGCGGCTGCCCTGCTCGAGACCCTGTTCGGCTCCGTCTTCAAGGCACTCGGGCTCTGACATCCCCATCCGGGCCCTGTGCGTGTTCCGCAGGCTCCGCAGCCTTTTACCATGCTTCCATTAGCCCGCAGGCCGCCCATCCGATGCTATCGTGAGCCAACGCTCAGTATTTGCCCTTGCCCCTCATGTAAATCATGAGTTCCGACGTCATCTGCGCCAGGTGGATGGCCCTCCTCCCGGTGCCGACGCAGGCGGGGTCGCCCTTCAGCAGCCTCCTGTAGGCCTTCCTTATGGTCACGGGCTCGTCGGCGGGGGACCTGCACTTGAGGCTTATCGGCATCTTCGACGACACGGAGGGCATGACCGACGACCTGTAGGTGATGTCCCAGGGGTCGAACGTCATGTACCTGCCGAACTCCTGCTTCCCGTCGAAGGCGGCGATGTCCTTCCCGTCGATTATCGATGCCACGTCCTCGGCCACCTTCTCCTCCGGGTCCCCCGCGTATATCTCCTCGGCGGACAGCCCGCATATGCCCAGGAGGTAGTCGAGCTTCTTCTTGCCGAGCCGCTTCGGGTCGTAGTAGATCACATTGTGGTAGACCGTCCGGTACTCGCCCCGGTCGAGGTCCACGCGGCATATCGCGAGGTCGGCTATCTCGTCGTAGGGGAAGCCGTCGGGCCCCGTCGCCAGCGCC
This sequence comes from Methanomassiliicoccaceae archaeon, assembly GCA_009776625.1. GTDB lineage: Archaea > Thermoplasmatota > Thermoplasmata > Methanomassiliicoccales > Methanomethylophilaceae > Methanoplasma. The sequence goes on from WRNL01000016.1 coordinate 7,874, forward strand.
TGCACGACGAATATCTCATCGGACACGGGGCTTGTTATGGTGACGCCGTTATTTTACTTTCGCCACTTTCGGGCACTTTCGGGCACCCCCCTCTCAGATATAAATACCCCCAGGGCGTGTTCGGTGCATGCGCCGCGCAAAGAGCATCGACGAGCTCTACGAGGAGGTCAAAGGCTATGAGCTGGTCATAACGAACGACGCTGCCCTGGCCACGGCGCTCAACGCTAGGGTCGACGCCCCCAGGATAGGCGGCTTCGCCTACACCCCGAGGCACATAGCGGGGGACGAGGCCGTGCCGGTGCTCGGCGCGGGGGCCCTCGGCGACCTGAGGATAATATCCGAGATATCAAACGAGACCGGGTACGGCTTCAAGCACATCCACAGCGAGCTGGAGAACATACGCACGATAAGGCGGTACAAGAAGGACGTCGGGAGGTACCTGCACTCCCGCTCGTCGAAGGAGATCTACAGGTCCTTCCTGGGGCTCAGGACCATAGAGCGGCTTATGGACTCGTACGTCCCGGAGGAGATGGAGTTCTTCAAGGGGAAGAGGACGGCGGTGATCGGCATCGAGCTCTTCGACGACCTCGACAAGCACTTCGTCCCTGCCGGCCACGACGAGATCGACGTGTTCACGGACGGCTCCTACGGGATAGACGTGATATACGAGGTAGGGAACGACAGGCAGGTCGCCGAGAACGCCGTCGCCCTGATAGACCTGGAGAGGGCGGACGACACGGCGATCGTGCTCGACTCCGCCGGCCCCATCGCCGATGCGGTCCGCGCCGCGCTGTACCGCAGGGGCATACCGTTCAGGAACACCATGTCCGTGAAGGACCTGTCGCAGGTGAGGGACTTCCTCCAGTTCCTGTCCCTCTCGCTGTCGTACGAGACGCTGAGGGTCAGGCACGTCCGCGAGCTCTTCTCGGGTTACGGGGGCCGCTTCGACCAGCGCGAGGACGAGTACCTCCTGCACAAGATCGAGGGGCATCTTAGGAACAGGGCGAGGGAGCTCGCCGACGTGATGAGGGATGTGAGGTCCCTCACTTTCCTGGACGTCTGCGACAGGGTGGTCAGGGAGGCGCACCGCCCTCAGGTGAGGATGCTGATCGACGACATGAGGATGAGGGACTCGAAAGTGTCCTCAAGGCTGGTGAACGAGCTCAGCTACGCGGTCAACAACATCGACGACCTCCGCCACAACGAGGAGATACCCGACGACGAGAAGAGGGGGGTGCTCCTTGCCGACTGCACGAGGTCCGCTTACGTCGACCGCCCCTTCGTGATATACCTGGGCCTGGGGCCCGAGTGGTCGAAGACGGTCGTCGGCAAGGACTACATCGACAGGGAGGCCGAGGCGGAGCTCGACATGCACAGGTTCTCGATCCTCCTGCAGCAGGGCGCGTCGAGGCTCTACGTCGTGAACTCCATGAGGAACGGCAGGGAGGCTGTCCCCTCGCCCGTGTTCGAGCAGATAAGGGGGCACGAGGGGGCCGGGGGAGATGGCCCCGCCCCCGTGTCCGGGTTCGGGGACGTAGCGGGGAAGGTGGTCAAGGGGCAGTGGGCGCCCTCCGCCGAAAGGGAGGCGGTCATGATGGGGGAGGATCGGCCGGAGCCGGCGGACAGGGGGGACTGGAGGTTCTCCAAGTCCGCGTACAACAACTACTTCGCATGCCCCCGCGCCTACATGTATGGCCGGATGATCTCCATCCCAGACTCAGAGAGCACGATGTTCGGCAACATTCTGCACGACTTCGCCGAGTTCTACCTCTGCTACCCGGGGCTCGTCGAGGGCAGGCTGGACGAGCACACGGAGATGATACTCGAGAGGTACTCGGGGCTGTCGAGCCAGCAGATGGCTGGGATAGACGGTAGCAGGATAAGGGTCTGCATGGCCAACATAATACGCTTCATCGACTCCCTAGGGATGGGGGGCGTCCCGCTGGACAGGGAGTGCTCCAAGAGGAAGTACGGGAACATGTTCATGGAGATGCACGGCTGCGAGATGTACAGCAGCGTGACCGAGACAGAGTTCGCGTCCCGCATGCACCCGCTCTTCGGCAAGTTCGACCTCCTGGCCGGCAGCCGTGTGGTGGACTACAAGACGGGGAGGGCGGCCGCCGCGAAAGACATCGCGAAGAGGATGGACACGTCGCTGGGGCAGGACTATTACGAGTTCCAGCCGCTCATATACCTGTCGCTGGTCAGGGACAACTCCCCTCCGCCGCACAGGTTCAGCCTCGTCTACGTGGCGGACAACGACGTGCGCTCCGTCACCGATGACGATTTCGACGTCAGGGACAACGTCCGGGAGGTGCTGCTCATAGAGGAGGACATGAGGGCGTTCCTGTCCGACCCGGACTCCCCGGCGAAAGCGGCGTTCGGCAAGACGTACAAGCAGATAACCGACCGGTGGGCCGCTTTCGTGGGCAGGGCCTTCGAGGCCGGCGCCGCCTCCTGCGCATCGTGGAGGGACGACCGCGGGCTGGCCTCATCCATCGTCGGCATGCTGGGGATGAGCGGCAGCAAGACCAACTCGGAAAACGTCTCGAGGGCGCTGGGCAAGCTCTCTGACATCGTCTCGTCGGGCGTGTTCGTCCACGGCAACGAGGTGATAGTCCCCTCGGACACCATGGAGGGGTTCCTCTCAACGGTGGACGCGCACCATTCCCTCGCATCCTCGCAGACATACTCGGATTTCCCCCCTTCACCCAGGAGGGGCTGCGGGGGGTGCGGATTCCTCAAGGCGTGCACGAGGGATGCGGTCAGCATCGGGGAGGAGGATGAAAGCGATGACGGCGAGTGACCTCAACCCGTCCCAAAGGGCCATAGCCGGCGAGCTCGACGGCATGATCGTCGTAGACGCCGGGCCGGGGACCGGCAAGACCCACACCATAGTGGACAGGTTCCTGAACATATTGAGGAGGGAGGGCGTGGGGGCCAAGGACGTCCTCCTCCTTACGTTCACTAGGAACGCCGCGAGCGAGATGGAGGACAGGATAAGGAAGAAGATGGCGGGGACCGAGCTCTCCGGGTCGTCGAAGTTCATCCAGACCAGCACCTTCGACTCGTTCTGCTACTCCGTGGTGATGGAGTCCCCGGAGACGGTCAGCAGGTTCTTCAGGATGGGGGAGGTGCTCACGCGCGGGGCGGCCCTGGTGGAGAACGAGACCCTGAACCGGGGGTACTTCACCGACTTCTTCGACAGGTTCATGGCCTCCCGCCCGGATGAGTACGGCGCGGAGGGGGTCGTGGCGTCGCAGAACGTCCGCGAGCTGTACGGGATCGTCAACAAGCTGATGTCCATGGGGGTCGTCCCCTTGAAGAAGGGGTGGTTCGGCGGCGGCGACGGCCGCGTGCTCCTGGGGGACCCCGAGGGGGTCCTGGCGGCGCTCGCCGCCTTGAACGGCAACGTCAGCTCCAGGGGGAACTGCGAGCTGTCGAGCTTCCTCTGCAAGAAGTTCTCAGGCGACCAGGCGTTCGAGGCGCTCGGCGTGTCCGGGTCGGAGCCCCTGCCCGACGAGATGATCAGGGAGGCGGCGTACGACGACAGGTCCGCCCTCCTCTCGCTGATCCATGACGTCTACTACGAATACATAAGGAGCTGCATCGACGACGACAGGCTCACCTACGGCCTCGTCGCCTGCTTCGCCTTCATAGTGCTGTACGAGGATAAGGGCGTCAGGGAGAGGATGTCCGTGAGGTACCTCATGATCGACGAGTTCCAGGACACGAACGAGAGCCAGCTCATGATCGCCCTGATGCTGCTCAGGGAGCCGAACCTCTGCGTGGTGGGGGACTGGAAGCAGGGGATCTACGGCTTCAGGCACGTGTCCATAGGGAACATCATCGATTTCGAGGGCAGGGCGACGGCGCTGAGGCGTGCCCTCAACGACGACGCGGCCCGTGTCCCGTTCCACATACCGGAGGTGAGGAGGATGTCGCTGGACATGAACTACAGGAGCTCCCAGGCCATCATCGACGCCGCCTACGACGCCCTGTACGCGCCAGCGACGAAAACGGACGACGTCGGCGCGGAGCAGCTGGACAGGAACGTCACCAGGATAGCCGCCCAGAGGGGCGACATAGGCGGCGACACCCGCATCGAGTTCGTGTCCGCCCCCTCGAGGGAGGAAGAGGCAGAGGAGGTCGTCAGGACCATAGCCGGCTACATCGGCGGCGGCTACACGATCCACGACGAGAAGGGCGCCAGGCGCCCCGGGTTCGGGGACATAGCGGTCCTATGCAGGAAGACAGACCTCTGCCGCGCGGTGTACGACGCCGCCGCGTCGTCCGGCATACCGGCGTTCCTCCAGGGGGACGTGGAGGTCATGGGCACAAGGGAGGGGAAGCTCGCCCTGGCTTGGCTCAAGTACCTGAACAACAAGGACGACGACTGGGGGATAGGGCCCATAATGGCCGACGCGGGGTACAGCCTGAGCGACATCCTCGAGATGAGGGGGGACCCGCCTGCGGCGTTCACGGGGATGAGGAGGTCCCTCATAAGGAAGAAGAGGCGCATAACCGACCTCCTCTCGTCGGTGTTCGCCTTCTACGGCTTGAACAACGACATGACCCAGACGATCATATCCGTCATATCGTCCTCCCACCGGGACTCCCTCCTCACCATATCCGACGTCATAGGGATGATCGAGAAGGACATCGAGGACCGCACGAAGTACCAGGTCGACGGGATGCTCGACAGGAGGGCGGTGACGATACAGACCATGCACAAGTCGAAGGGGCTGGAGTACCCCATCGTGATAATAGCGGGGGTGGACACGACGGTCATGCCCAGCACCCAGTCGGACAGGTCGGCGTACACCTTCAGCGAACCGACCGGCATAAGGTGCAGGAAAGGGGTCTCCTCCTTCGGGGGGGACTATTCCAAGATGACGATGTCCTGGAGGACCTACCTTGCGGAATACTCCCTCACAAGGGACTACAGCGAGGAGAGGAGGCTCATGTTCGTTGCCCTCTCGCGGGCGAAGCAGTACGTCACCGTGGTCTCGGGCCCAAAGCCCTCCCCGTTCTTCACGCACCTCTCGAAAGGCAGGGGGCGCCCCTGCGGGGACGCCGACATCAGGGGGCTGGACATAGGGCGGGAGGCCGCGCTCGTCCAGGCGCCCCTTGTCGGGGGGTTCGCCCCCAGGAGGGTCAACCTAGGTGTGCACGACATAATGCGCTCGGTCGGCTCCCTCCGCCCGGACGCCGACACCGACGAGCACTCCGGCAAGGGCAGGGAGTACGGGACGGAGGTCCACGAGCTGGCGCACGCCCTGGCGGCGGGCCACGCCGTTGACGACGGGCGGCCCGAGGTCCCCGCCGTGAGGGGCGTGCTCTCCGCCGCCTCCGACGCCGACCTGGTCCTCCCTGAGGTGGAGTGCTCCCTCCCCTTCAACGACCTCAACGTCACCCTGAAAGGGGTCATAGACCTCCTCGCCGTGTGGCCGGACAGGGTCGAGGTGCACGACTACAAGACCGACGTCGATGCGTCCTACGAGGAGGAGTACAGGGTGCAGCTGAGCGTGTACGCGCACGCCGCCTCGGGGTTCTACGGCAGGCCCGCGAGGTGCGTCATAGACTACGTCTCGCAGGGGAGGGCCGTCGCGTTCGACCCGCTGCCCCTGGAATCCATAGCCCAGAGGGTCCGCGAACACGTCAACCTATAATAACGGGAACCCCTCTACGCAGGCATGGAACCGGCAGGGCTCACGGAACAGGAGGTCAGGGACAGGGTCTCCGCTGGGAAGGTCAACCGCTCCGAGTCCCCGGTGAGCAGGAGCTACCTCGACATCGTCGTGAAGAACGTCTGCACCACCTTCAACCTCATACTGTTCATCCTCGGCGCCGCCCTGCTCTATTTCGAGGAGCCTATCAGCGCCCTCTCCGCCACCGGCGTCATCGCGCTGAACGTACTGATCTCGACGGTGCAGGAGATGCGCGCCAAGAGGAGGCTCGACAAGATCGCGCTGCTGCTGAGGCCAACCGTCACAGTGGTCAGGGGCGGGCTGGACGCGCTGATAGACCCTTCGGGGATAGTCATCGACGACGTCGTCCGGCTGTCGTCCGGCGACCAGGCCCAGGTCGACGGCGAGCTCCTCTCCTCCGCCTCGCTGGAGATGGACGAGTCGCTGCTGACGGGGGAGTCGCGCACGGTCAGGAAGCGCGAGGGCGACCCCGTCCTCTCCGGCGCCTTCTGCGTGACAGGGACTGGGTGCTACAGGGTCACCGCCCTCGGGGAGGACACCTTCGCCTCGCAGATGCTGGCTAGCGCCAAGAGGTACAAGAAGAAGAGCACGCCCCTCCAGAGGGAGACCTCGACGGTGACGAAGATGCTGATGGTGACGGCGTTCGTCTTCCTGCTCATACTCACGGCGGCCAACGCCTACGACAGCGGGGGGGTCAAGCTCCTCGCGATCAAGTCTGTGCTGGTGCTGGACATAGTGCCGATCGCGCTCTTCCTCCTCATCACGATAACATACATGATCGCCGCCGTCCGTATGGCGAAGAGCGGCGTGCTGCTGCAGAACTCCAACTCGGTGGAGTCTATGAGCCACGTGGACACTGTCTGCATGGACAAGACAGGCACCATAACGACCAACAACCTCGTCTATGACGGCATGGAGACGTTCGTCGACAGAGAGGAGGCGGAGCGTCTGGTAAGGGCTTTCGTCGGCTCCACGGGGAGCAAGAACCTGACGGTGAAGGCACTGGCGAAGGAGTTTGGCGAGGAGCCATCGGACCTCATCGAGGAGGTGCAGTTCTCCTCTGACAGGAAGTACAGCGCTGTGAGGGTTTCGTCCGGCGGCACGCCGATGACCGTATTCATGGGCGCTTGGTCGGCCCTTCGGGGCAACGTGAGGGGGTCGGATGTCACTGCCGATGTCTCGGAGCTCTCCAGGAAGGGGCTTAGGACAGTGGTCATATGCAAGGGGCCCGACGGGCCCCTCTACGACGGCGACGAGCCTGCGGTCCCCGAGCTGGAGCTGGCGGCGCTCATATCGATCAGGGACGAGGTGAGGCCGGACTGCAGGGAGATAATAGACAACTTCCAAAAGAACGGCATGGACATAAAGGTCATATCGGGGGACGACCCGGAGACGGTCGACGCCCTCTTCTCGCTCGCTGAGATACCAGGGGAGAGGAACATCATATCGGGGGACGAGCTGGCGGCGCTGTCCGGGGAGGAGCTGGACGCCGCGATCGTCAGGACCAACATATTCGGGAGGATGAGGCCCGAGCAGAAGGAGACCGTTGTGGAGGCCCTGAAGAAGAGCGGGCGGTACGTCGCCATGGTGGGCGACGGCGTGAACGACGTGAGGTCCATCAAGGCGGCCAACATAGGCGTGGCGCTCCACAGCGGGAGCGGCGCCGCGAGGGGCGTCGCCGACATGGTGCTCGTGGACGACAACTTCCTTGCGCTGCCCAAGGCCATAACCGAGGGGAAGAGGACGGTCACCGGGATGAGGGACATACTCCGCCTCTACCTGACGAGGAACTTCGTCCTCGCGGCCCTTGTGGGGGTGCTCCTGCTCGCGCTCGGGAGGCTCCCCATGCTGCCCGTGCACAACACCCTCTACGCCCTCACGTCCGTGTCCTTCGCAGCATTCCTGATGGCGGTGTGGGCCAAGCCGTCGAACAACAAGACGCTGATACTGCCGGGGGTCCTAAGGTTCTCTGTGCCGATGGCCGCGACGATAGCAGGGTTCGGGCTCGCCGTCTATTTCGTTTTCCTGCACTTCACCGCTAACGGCGCGTTCCCCCTCGGGGAGGACTTCTACATCGGCATGTTCGACGGCTACGGCAGCTCGCCGATGTGGAGCGACTGGAACGGGTTCTGGGAGCACATGTCGCTCGCCGGCGAGGGCTACGACGATGTCACCGCGAGGAACGCGATGCTAGTCTTCGTGATGCTCGCCGGGATATCCCAGCTCTTCTTCATCTACCCCCTGTCTAAGCTCTATTCCGTGGACGGGCAGGTCTCCCGCGACCCCAAGCCGACCCTGCTGGCGCTGTTGCTCTTCGGCCTCGTCGCCCTCGTGTACGAGGTCCCCCAGGTGGCGGTGGGGGTGGCGTCGCTCGCGCTGTTCCCCACCGAGTACTTCCTGATGATCATGGGCTCCGTCGCGGTGTGGTTCGTGCTCGCCGCGCTACTCCTCAAGAGCAGGCTCATGGGGAGGGTCTCCGACGCGACGGAGACCGCTTACAAGAGGTCGCTCGAAGCCGAGGTCAAGAAAGAGGGCTGATCAGGGGCGGTAGCTGCCGGACCTGTGCATCGCGATCATGACATGGGACGCCATCCTGGCGTCGGACAGCGCCCTGTGGTCCTGCCCGCCGCCTACCCCCGCGGGGTCGCCGTCCACGATCGCGCCGTAAGCGTAGTCCAGCTTGGGGAACCTGTAGCTGACGCCGTACAGCTCGCTGGGGAGCTTGCACACCTCCGCCGCCGCTTTCATTATGTCCGTGCAGACGTTGAACGTCCCCTTCAACGCCCAAGGCTCCCTGAATAGGAACTTGTCCATGTCGAAGGGGACGTTGTAAGACGTCACCGTCATTCCCCTGAGCAGGCCCAGGACGTCCCCTTTGACTTTTAGGAACGGGGGCGCCGCCGCCACCTTGTCCAGGGTGAGGTCGCTGTTACCGAATATCCACGCCTTGGACCTGTGGTCCCCCCACTCGGTCACGTCGTGGCCGACGACGGAGGAGTAGGCGTCCCTCACCGTCCCCCTGGAGAGGTCGACCGCGCACACGCCGATGTCGACGACGACATCCCTCGGCCCCCCGTCGAGCCCGGTGGTCTCCGTGTCGACGACGTATATCTCCTCGGGCACCTTGAAATAATCCTCTATGTTCACGACACCCCCTCCAGGCCTTTCAGGAAGGAGTCGATCCTCCTGATCGCGCCAACCATCATCATGAGCATCACCGCCGCGGCCGCCGCGGCGGCCGCGATCATCACCGTCACAGGGTCTATGTCCAAGGGGGCGGCGGCCGCGACGCC
>WRNL01000017.1 GCA_009776625.1 Methanomassiliicoccaceae archaeon
GATAAGATCCCATACGGGTCATCATGGCTGGCAGCCTCATTCATGCTGGGCATAATGGCGCTCCCGACGATCATATCGGTATCTCAGGATGCATTGGCAGCCGTCCCCAGATCATACCGGGAAGCATCAATGGCCATGGGCGCCACCAAATGGGAGACCACAAGAAAAGTAGTGATGCACTCCGCGATATCCGGCATATCTGCCGCAGCGATATTGGGAGTAGGCAGAGCAATGGGGGAGACAATGGTCGTGTTGATGGTAAGTGGCAATGCAGCTGCATTACCGGAGCCCCTTTGGAATATGGGCAGCATGATAAGCACACTTACATCAAAAATAGCATCGGGGGTACCTGAGGCCGACAGCGGAGGCATCGAGATGTCCGCGTTATTCCTGCTGGGTCTGATCCTGCTGGTTATGGTCCTTTTTGTGAACATCACCGCACGCAGAATAGTCCGCAGAACCAAGATGAAAATGGGGGAGAAGGAAAAGACGAACATGGAGAAAAGATTTGACAGGTTGGTCTCGCCTCTGACGAACTCGCTTGGGAAATATAAGGAGAAAATGATCCAGGCGGTTTTCTGTATGATGGCGTTCACGTCCGTTTTCATGATATCCTATCTTTTCCTGGATACACAAGGAGGGATCGTGGCGGGCGCCTTGGCCGTAGGGGCACTTTTCATATCAAAGAAATTATCGAAGATCCTGGGTCCGAAGTATGTTCAGAAATTCATATTCTCTTTACTGGGGGTAGCAGTGATCGTCACGATCATCGGGCTGGTGGCGCTCATAGGAATAATCGTTATGAAAGGGGCGCCGGCGATCAACCTCGGGTTCATACTCGANTCACCGTCCAATATGGGNCTGNGCGGAGGGATACGGCCGGCCATCGCGGGGACGCTTGAACTTATGGCAGGCACTTCGCTGATAGTGTTCCCGCTCGGAATATGTTCCGGAGTATATCTTGCGGAATATGCGAAAGACACAAGATTCATAAGGATGGCCAGACAGGCGGTGGACGCGCTGAGCGGGACTCCCTCGATCATATTCGGATTGTTCGGCATGTCGCTTTTTGCGATAGCCNTCGGATGGGGGTTCTCCCTTATCGGGGGGTGCATCACGCTGGCGCTGATGGCGNTGCCTACAATAATCAGAACCACNGAGGAGGCAGTGAGGGCCGTTCCAAACGAACTGAGGGAGGCTTCCGCAGCGATGGGAGCGAGCAAGTGGCATACGACGGCCAGGGTCGTGATCCCAGCGGCGATGGGCGGTGTGCTCACAGGCTTCCTGTTAAGCATAATCAGGGCGATTGGAGAGGCTGCGCCGATCATGTTCACGGCAGTGGTAGTGCTCAAGTCAACAGTGTCCTCCTCACTGTTGGACCCTATAATGGCGCTCCCCTATCACATATANCACATGGCGGCCGAAGTTCCNGGAGGCACCCAGAACGCATACGGATCCGCGATCGTGCTGATGGCGATAGTTCTNTCCCTGTTCNCNATCGTTTCGGTAATAAGACACAGACAAAACAAAAAAATGAGCGGATGGTGACGATATGGAATCAATCAATATAATCGAGACAAACGATCTCAACTTCTGGTATGGGGACAAGCAGACGCTGATGGACATAAACATACCCATCAAGAGGAATGCGATAACTGCGCTGATAGGACCGTCCGGATGCGGGAAGTCCACATTGATCAGAGTGTTCAACAGGATGAACGACCTGATCGAAGGAACGAAGATGACNGGGATAGTGTTCTTTGAAGATAAGAACATCTGCAAACCGGAAACCGACGTCCTCGATCTGAGAAAGAAGGTGGGGATGATATTCCAGAAGCCCAACCCGTTCCCTATGACCATAAAGGATAACATTACTTACGGCCCAAAACTTCACGGAGTCAAGGATCACAGGGAACTGGACAAGATCGTCGAAGATTCTCTCAGAAAGGCCGCCTTATGGAATGAAGTGAAGGACAGGCTGAACGTTTCCGCTCTGTCTTTGTCAGGAGGGCAGCAGCAGAGACTCTGCATCGCAAGGGCATTGTCGATCAATCCGGAGGTCCTGCTCATGGACGAGCCGACCTCCGCTCTGGACCCCATAGCCACAACTAAGATCGAAGAGCTTGCTCTGGAACTTAANAAGGAGTACACGGTGGTCACCGTGACGCACAATATGCAGCAGGCAAANAGGATCAGCGATTACACAGGGTTCATGTATCTGGGNAAGATGGAAGAGTTCGGGAAAACGCANGANNTATTCGAGAATCCCAAGAACGAGCTTACCAAGAGATATGNGCAAGGGATATTCAGCTGAAATGATCCGGATATGAGAAGAGGCGCCTNCATGAAAGATCTAACGCCGTTGTTCTNGCCGTCGGTCTTTGCAGCCAAGGTTTGCCGCCGGAANAAAACATAAGGAAGATCGCCGAGTGCCAAAAACGGCATATCTGTTCATATTCGAGAGCCGAAATCTATAAACAATAAGGAAGTGAGATCATGATAATGAAGCGCCGAGAGGGAGATTTGAACTCCCGAGGGAAAGTTCCCACGAGCTTTCCAGGCTCGCGCCTTACCGGACTAGACTACCTCGGCCTGCGCCTACAAACCCCTCCCCCAATTAATACCTTTCTAAGCCCCTCCGACCTACACCCAGCCGCACTGCCGGTCGCGGGCCCTCCCGGTCAGCGGGGGGGAGCCACAGGCACGGCGGCGGCACGGGCATGCCCCTTCGGGCAGGGCGGGGGATCGATATGAGGGTAAGCGTGGAGGAGTTCATCGCCGGCCTGCGGGAGGCGGGCGTCGAGGTCACGAGGCTCTCCCCCCAGGAAGTGGTCGAGTACAAGAACGAGTGGTTCAGGACCTTCGTCCCTGCGGACAAGGACGGCGGCAGGCTCAGGGCGGTCTGCCTCGGCATAGACGACGACCGCCTGACCCTCGGCGAGCACAACAAGGACATGATGGATTACTGTTCAAGGGGGTTCCTGTGGTACGTGTACAGGGACGAGGCCATAACCGATTGCATAAGGGGCGGCCACGCGAGGGTGGCCTTCGACAGGCAGGCCAAAGGGAGCATGGTCCTTGTGGACAACTTCACCCGCGAGAACGCGGCCTATGTCATCAAGGACGCCCCCAGGGTCAAAGCCAAAGAGATAGACGGGCTGGACGACGTGACGCTGACGGCCGCCGACTTCAGCTGGACGTACTCGAAGACCCACGAGGGGGGATGGTTCGGCCCGTATTTCTACAAGAGATGAGTGCCCGCCGGAGGCCGTCGGGGCCGCGGCTCACGGCTGTTTGCCGAAGGCATACCAAGAATGACCGAAGATTCCAGTCTGAACGCACACGGGAAACACGGTTGAAGACGCCGCATGTTAAATACCATGTTCGTCTGTAACCAACGATTCGTAGTCGCGTGCGCGTTGACTATACATTATATATATCCAGGGGGGGCAAAGGGCTGGGCATGACCGAGGGGGTCGGCGGGGGACGGCGCGAGGGCGAGCGGGCGGGTCTCAGGAGGGCGCTCTACAGATACCGTTGGGCGATATTCGCCATCCTGACGGCGGCGTACTTCTTCGTCTATTTCCATAGGATGTCGGTGGGCATCGTCGGGAGGGACATCGTCGACGACGTGGGCGGCACGGTGGGGCTGCTGAGCTCCGTGTACTTCTGGACCTACGCCGCGATGCAGATACCGAGCGGCCTTCTGGCGGACCACCTCGGCCCGAGGAGGGCAACGACGATCTTCCTCCTGATAGCGGCCGCCGGCTCCTTCCTGACGTTCGCGGGGACGGAGTTCTGGGAGATCGTCCTCGGGAAGGTCCTGATCGCCGCCGGCATGGCGGTGATATACATACCGCTGATGAAGGTGGTGTCGGTGTGGTTCGGGAAGGCCGACTTCCCCCAGCTGGCGGGGATCGTGATCGCCGTGGGCAACGTCGGCGCGATAGCGGCGTCGGCCCCGCTGGAGATGATGGCGGAGGCGCTGGGCTGGAGGGGCGCGTTCCTCGTGCTGGGCGCGGTGACGCTGGCCCTCGCGCTGCTGTGCGCGGCGTTCGTCAGGGACCACCCCCACAGGAAGGGGCTCCCCGCCATAGAGGAGCTGGAGGCGGCCGAGGGGGGCGCCAGCGCCGCCGACGCGACCGACGCGAGGATGCCGATGCTCAAGGGGCTGGCCGTCGTGGCGTCGGGGGGGAGGAGGTTCTGGCCCATGGCCCTGGCGTACTTCCTGGTGTACGGGTCGATAATGGTGTTCCAGGGCACCTGGGCGGCCATATACTTCAAGGAGGTTTACGGCTTCGGCGCCAGCGCGGCGCTGCTGGTCACCGCGCTCGGCGTGGGCAAGATAATCAGCACGGCCGCCATAGGCGTGATGAGCGGGAGGGGCGTGATAAGGTCGAAGCGCACGGCGATGCTCTGGGGGACGGCAGCCTACGCCGCCGTGTGGGGCGTGATATGGGCGCTCGCCGGCCAGCTCGAAAGCTACTGGTTCTGGATGGCCGTCTGCTTCGCCTTCGGGGTGTCCGGCGGGTTTATGACGCTGTCCTTCACGCAGGTCAAGGAGTGGTACCCCACGGCCATATCCGGCACGTCGGTGTCGGCCATGAACGTGTTCCTCTTCCTCGGGGCGTCGGTCTGCACCACCGTCACCGCCCCGATCATGGGCACGTCCTACACCCTCGGCAACTTCTCCCTCGTGTGGGCGCTGATGCTCGCCGCCTCCCTGCTCGCGCTGCTGATGGTGGCGCTCTCGGTGGAGAAGGGGGAGGGCGACCCCTTCGTCGGGGCGGGGGAACGGGGTAGTTTAATATAACGCAGAACGGTTAAGGTTCCCGATGGAGTCCATAGAGGAGTTGCTTTCCAAAGCCGAGGGCGGCGATGTGAACTCGTGTTTCAAGCTCGGCCAGAGGCACGCGATGGGCGACGGCGTCGAGGCCGACGAGGCGGAGGCCTTCAAGTGGTACATGAGGGCGGCCGCCCTGGGCCACATAATCTCGGAGTTCGTGGTGGGCAAGTGCTACGCCGAGGGCATAGCCGTGCCTAAGGACGTGGACGAGGCCGTCATGTGGTTGTCCAAGGCCGCCCTGAAGGGGTACCCCGAGGCCGTCAGGGAGCTGAACGCGATATTCGAGGAGGCCGACGTCCCCAGGGACAAGAAGCTGTTCGAGTACCACCTGGCGAAGGCGTCGGAGGGGTCGCCCAGCTCCATGTACATGCTGGGCGTGTTCTACGACATAGGGATAGGCGTCGAGGCGGACGCCCAGAAGGCGTACGAGATGTTCTGTGCGTCGGCCGACCTGGGCAACATCGACGGGGAGTGCTCAAAGGCCGTGTGCATGACCAGGGGCACGGGGACCGACCGCGACCGCGCAGGCGGGGCGGCGCTGCTCAAGGCCTGCGCCGACAAGGGGTCGGAGAGGGCGAAGTGCGAGTACGCCAGGTGCTGCGAGCACGGGATAGGCGTGCCGAAGAGCCCCGAGGCCGCCTTCGGCATATACTCGCAGATGTCGGACACAGGGTCCGCCGCCGGCCAGTACAACCTCGGCAGGTGCTACATGGACGGCATCGGGACGCAGAAGGACCCCACCTTCGCCCACAGCTGGTTCACCGTGTCGGCGAGCGCCGGCAGCATCGACGGGGAGTTCGGGCTCGCCAGGTGCCTCATGGGCGGCGTGGGCGTCGACAAGAACAAGGACGAGGGCATCAAGAGGCTGACCGAGGCCGCCGAGAACGGCCAGACCGACGCCATGGTGATGCTCGGGCAGATGCATGCGAAGGGGAGCATAGTCCCCAAGAACCCCTCGCTGTCGGCCGAGTGGTTCAAGAGGGCCGCCGACCTCGGCGACCCCTACGCGGAGTACACCACGGGGAACAACTACCACGAGGGGGTCGGGTTCAGGAAGAACCCCAAGAAGGCCGCCTATTATTTCGAGAGGTCCGCCCAGCACGGGTACACCGTCGGCTGCCACATGATCGGCAGCGCGTACATGTCCGGCAACGGGGTCGAGAGGAACGAGAGGAAAGGGTTCGAGTGGTGCTCGAGGGCTGCCGAGGACGGGTACCTGAAGTCCCAGTTCGTGCTGGCCGAGAGCTACGCCCGCGGGAGGGGGGTCAAGAAGGACCCGCTTAAAGCGCTGGAGCTACACTCGTATCTGGCGGAGAAGGGCTACAACAAGTCCCAGCTCTATGTGGGGATGTGCTACCTCGAGGGCAAGATCGTGAAGGCCAACGAGAAGAAGGCGTTCGAGTGCTTCACCAAGGGCGCGGAGGGGGCCAACGCGGTCTGCCAGTACTTCCTCGGGCACTGCTACGCGAACGGCAAGGGCACGGCCCAGGACGAGAAGAAGGCGATCCTGTGGTACACGAGGGCCGCCGAGCAGGGCCACACCATGTCGAAGGAGCTGGTGGAGAAGTACACCGGGGGCACGGTCGGCTACAAGGGCGACGCCTCGCCCTTCGAGTCGTACATGCTTAAGGCGGAGAACGGCGACCCTGAGGCGATGTTCATAATCGGCAGGTACTTCGAGGACGGCATAGGGGTCGAGCAGGATCTGGACGAGGCTAAGAAGTGGTACAACAAGTCCGCCTCCCTCCGGCACTCGGGGGCGTCGAAGGCCCTCAACCGCCTGAGGAGCAAGGGCGGGCAGTGAGCGCCGTCCCGGCATAGATGGATGATAGGTTGCATCCATCGCCGGTGTCATCGGGTCAAGGGATACTATTAAATATTGATTTTTCGGGCTGGTCCGCCATGACAGAAAGTTATATATCCCTGTTGCATTTTTTTATTCGCGTCTGGGATTGAATTAATAGATAGTTTTATATATTAATTTGTACGGATAGAAACTGCACAAACGATTTCATTGACTTCATATATAAACATTCCTATTTCTTCCTAGTTAACATTAAATATTGTTCATGTGTTTTTAACCCGCAGAGAGTTTCCGGTCAAACGGAACGTTCTAGAAACCGTTTAAAGGAGGAAGAAGATGGTAGACAACAAGAAAGCCCTCCACGACGCCGTTATCGCCTACAAGGTGCCCGGCATCCAGGAGGCTGTGGAAAACGCAAGGAAAGCGGGGCTTTCCGCCGGAGAGATCATCGACGCCATGGGAGACGGTATGACCGAGGTCGGCATACTGTTCGAGAGGGGGAAGCTTTTCCTGCCCCACGTCCTGAGCGCCGCACAGGGCATGAAGAGCGCCATGGAGGTGCTCGGGCCAGAGCTCCTTGAGAGCGGCGACGCCAGCACCAGGAGGGCGTCGGTCGTCATGGGGACGGTGGAGGGCGATGTCCACGACATCGGCAAGTCCATCTGCTCCACGATGCTGCAGTGCGCGGGCTTCGACGTCCACGACCTCGGCAGGGACGTGGCCAAGACCGCGTTCATAAAGGAGATCAAGGGCGGCTGCACGATGTGCGGGATGTCGGCCCTGATGACCACGACCATGACCGTCCAGAGGGACGTCATAGAGATCCTCAAAGCGGACGGGATCCGCGACAAGGTGATAGTGATGGTCGGCGGCGCGCCCGTCACCCAGGCCTACGCCGACAAGATCGGCGCGGACATCTACGGGGAGACGGCCAGCGAGACGACCGGCAAGGCGAAGGCGATCAGCAAGTGAGGCGATGGCAATGACGCAATTCTACACGAGGATGGGCGACGGCAAGAGGGTCCAGATGACGAAGGAGCAGATCCTGAACGACATCAGGGCCGGCATGGCCGACGCGGCCGACATGGGCGGGGTACCCGACCTGACGGCGAACGACATCGAGGCGATGTTCGAGCTGATATCCAACAAGAACAGGATCGTCGGCGTGGAGCCCGGCAACGAGGTCGTGGTGTCCTACGACATCGGGCAGCTGGACTTCACCGGCGACAACGGCAACAGCGGCAACGGCGTGGACGTCGGGAGGCTGGAGTCCGCCCTGCTGCACGAGAGGGCGCTCGCGGCCGACACGTTCGAGCTGGCGCACGCCGACTACAGCATAAAGCCGGTCAAGCCGGTCATAGCGAACGAGATGCAGACCATGGAGGAGATCCAGAACGAGATCGTCATCCCGTTCTTCTACGGCGCGATGCCCAACTCCGGGCTCTACTACGCCCCCGACGGCCCGTACGGCAACCCGGCGGACCTGATGAGGGAGTTCAAGATCGAGGAGGCCATGCAGGCGGCCGAGCTCACGGCCGAGCACCTGGCGAAGGACATCGAGTACGTCGCGCCGAAGCTGGTCGCGGCGGGCGCCGACGGGTTCAACTTCGACACCACGGCGTCGGCCGGGGACGCGGACTTCGTCGGCACGCTCTACGGGGCCGAGGCCCTCAGGAAGCTGTGCCCCGAGACGTACATCATGATCGGGATGGCAGGGGAGTCCGTCATGGGCATCCACGGGTCCATCGCATACAAGGGGGAGGCCGTCGCGGGCAAGTACCCCCACCAGCAGGTCAAGCTGGCTGAGAAGGCCGGGGCGAACGTGTTCGGCCCGGTGGTCAACACCAACACCAGCAAGAGCCTCGCATGGAACATGGCCCGCTCCGTCACCTTCGTGAAGGAGTGCGTCAGGGCCGCGACGATCCCCTGCCACGTGAACATGGGGATGGGCGTGGGCGGCATACCCATGTGGGAGACCGCGCCCATCGACGCCGTCACGAGGTGCAACAAGGCGATGGTCGAGATAGCGAAAGTCGACGGTGTATAGATCGGGGTGGGGGACACGGCCGGAATGGCAGTCCCCCACTTCATGTCATCGGGGATGGGCGGCATCAGGTCCGCCGGCGACCTCGTGGCCAGGATGCAGTTCTCCAAGAACATGAAGATCGGCAAGGCCAAGGAGTACGTCGCCAAGAAGCTCGGCATATCCGCGATGGAGATCGCGGACGAGCACATAATGAGGGACCTCAGGGAGGAGCTGAAGATCGGTGTCGTCACCGGCGTGCCCGGCGCGCCGAGGGGCATAGCCGCCAAGATGAACATCGAGAGGCTGATCGACACCAAGATCAACAGCTGCGAGATCTTCAGGGAGATGACCAAGAGGTAAACGCTTTCCGCGCGGCGGCGGGAGCCGCCGCGCACCAACACCTTCCAAAAATGAGGTTATATTTATGTCTGACAACGTAGCGGAAGAGACTGGCATGCTTGTCCGGTCCATCACCTGGAAACAGGGGCTCTTCGTCGCGTTGGGCGTGCCCATACTGATCCTCCCGTCATTGTACGACGTGGCGGGGTACATATGGGCGTTCTCGATCGTGATGTGGACTATCTGCGTCCTCCAGGGGTTCCTACAGAACACGGCGTACGGGGAGATGGTCACGACCTTCCCCAGGGCTGCCGGTCTGCCGGGATGCGCTCAGGTGGTGTTCACCCCTGAGAATCAAACGAAAAAATACGACACCGGGAAACTGATCGGCGCGTTCTGCGCATGGTGCTACTGGTTCGCATGGACGCCCGTCGTGGCGATATTCACCGTGATGACCGGCCTGTACCTCACGTTCTTCGTCCCCGCGCTGGCCGACTTCGCCGATGCGAGCGCGATGAACGCGACGATACTCAACGTGGTGCTTGGTCTGATCATCGTCTCGGTGATGCTGCTGATAGGCTCCCGCGGGCTGACCGGCGGGTCGAGGTTCGGGCTCATACTGGCGATCATAGCGATCGTGCCGATGGTGGTCATCCTCGCCGGCGCGTTCTTCACAGGCGCCCCGGGCGGCGGCGCGTTATTCGACTTCAGCATCATCACGGGCGAGTTCCTGCCTCCCGGGTGGGGGTCGACCAATGACATAGCGCTGCTGTTCGGCTGTTTCGCTCTGGCACAATGGAGCGGATGCGCATGGGAGACGGCGGCGCTGTACGGGCCGGAGTACAAGGAGCCCAACAAGGACGTCCCGAAGGCGCTGTTCTCATGTGGGATCATCTGCCTGATACTCTACTTCTTCGTGTCCATGGCGGTCTTCGGGTCGCTGGGGATGCTGGGCATAGAGGACGCCGGCTACGCCACGCTCGGCCCGATCGCCGAGGCGGTGTTCGGGGACATCGGAGGCCCGATCGCGCTCACGCTGCTCGTGGCGGCGATGATCCTGATCATACAGACCGGGTTCCTGGGATCCTCGAGGACGCTGTACTACATGGCGGAAGAGGGCAACATGCCGAAGTTCATGAAGAAGCAGAACAAGCACGGGATGCCCTTCAACGCGATGGTGGTCGTGAGCGTCTTCAACCTGCTCCTGATCGTCACGGCGACGATAGAGATAGGCGGCATCGAGGGCGGAGGCCCCGTGATGATACTCGCGGCTTCCGGCATCGGCTACTGCCTGGCGCACGTCATAGCGCTCTCCGCATACGTCAAGGCCAGGACGAACATCCGCTTCAAGAACCTGGAGAGGCCGTTCTCCGCCCCGAAAGGGTGGAAGTACGTCGCCGCCGGGA
Organism: Methanomassiliicoccaceae archaeon; assembly: GCA_009776625.1. Classification (GTDB taxonomy): domain Archaea; phylum Thermoplasmatota; class Thermoplasmata; order Methanomassiliicoccales; family Methanomethylophilaceae; genus Methanoplasma. Next base: position 10,422 of record WRNL01000017.1, read on the forward strand.
TGGTGGGCTACGAGGCCTTCGTCCTGATACCGGCTCTGATCTACTGGATGTACGACCTGTTCAAGCCCTCATACCTCCCCTTCGTTCTGGCGGTGGTCGTGTTCGGGATGTTCTTCCCGATATGGTTCTACACCCAGAACAAGAACAAGGCAGAGGCCGCCGCAGAAGCGTGATAAAGGTCAAACCGGCGGCGGCAACGCCGCCTTCTTATTTTTTCTCTTATTTTCTCTCACAATCCCGCTTTGGGGACGCACCATCTTAGATAGCATAGGTGCTTTCTACATCAATATAATAAAATATAGGAAATTTTTAGTTAATCTTAAATATTCAAAGAAATAAGTATTAACTAAAAAACAGTATATCTTAAATACTAAACTTATGATGATACAAACAGGTACGAACACCGGCGTCAGCCTGGATAGGGGGGCGTCAAGCACGCACCGGGGAGAGAGAAATGAAACCGAATCAATATCCGGGAAGACAGATGATGCAGGGCCTGAGGCTGGACATATTCACCCAGGATGGCATCGAGGCTATAGATCGTGCGACATTGGACGTCCTGTCGAACTACGGCGTCCAGGTTTCGGACAAAGAAGGGCTGGAGCTCTTCGAGAAAGCGGGCTGCGAGGTGGACCACAAGGCGAAGATGGTGAGGATACCCATCGGGCTCGTCCGCAAGGCCCTTTCCACAGCGCCCAAGACGTTCCACCTCTACGGGAGGGAGGAGTGCAGGACCATAGAGCAGGAGTACAACGGCAAGGTCCACTACACCAGCTTCGGTACGGGCATCCAGATGTGCAACTACCTCGGCAACGGGAAGTTCGAGACACGCGATTCCAACGACGCCGACCTCGCCAACTGCGCGAAGCTCTGCGACTGGGCGGAGAACATAAGCTACTTCTCCCTGCCGGTCTCGGCCAGGGACTGGGCGGGCGTGGGCGCGGAGGATGTCCACGAGATGATGACGTCCATAGAGAACACAACAAAGCACTTCCACCACATAGACCCGGTCGCGGAGCACGTCGAGTACTACAGGGACATGATGGTGGCCTACTACGGAGGGGACAAGAAGCTCGCCCGCGACAGGCCGATAATGTCGATGCTGGTGTGCCCCACGAGCCCCCTCGAGCTGAGCCACAACGCGGCCCAGGTCATAATCAAGGGGGCGAGGTACGGGATACCCGTGAACGTCCTGAGCATGGCGATGGCGGGCGGTTCGTCCCCCGTGTACCTCGCCGGGACGCTCGTCACACACAACGCGGAGGTCCTCGCCGGGATAGTCCTGAGCCAGATCGCCCAGCCGGGCGCGAAGGTCTGGTACGGCAGCTCGACGACCACCTTCGATCTCAAGCGCGGCACCGCGCCCGTCGGATCCCCGGAGCTCGGCGTGATCAGCGCGGCAGTCGCCAAGCTCGGGCAGTTCTACGGTCTGCCCGTGTACGTGGCCGGCATGTAGACCGACTCCAAGGTACCCGACCCCCAGGCGGCGCACGAGAAGACGATAACCTCGCTCCTCCCTGCGATGGCCGGGGCGAACACCGTCTACGGCGCGGGTATGCTGGAGCTAGGCGTGACGTTCTCGATGGAGCAGCTGGTCATAGACAACGACATAATCGCGATGGAGAAGAAGGCGATGGAGGGCGTCCCGCTCTGCGAGGAGACCCTCGCCGTCGAGGCCATCAAGGAGATCGGCGTGGGCAACGACTTCCTCGCCCATCCCTCGACGATGAACAACATCGAGCTGGCATCCGACCCGCAGGTGTTCGACAGGTACATGATCGGCGACTGGAAGGCCGCCGGCAGCAAGAACGCGGTGGACGTGGCGCACGACGTGGTCGTGGACGTCCTGAAGAACCACGTGGTCAAGCCGATACCGGAGGACGCCCTCAAAGCGATGAGGGCCATAGTCAAGAAGGCTGACGACGAGTTCAACAAGGGCAGGGAGTGATAAGGTGTCAACAGAATCATTGGCAGAAGAGGCGAAGCAGGCGGTCATGGCGTACGACTCCAAGAAGACCGTCGACGTGGCCAACAGGGTCATAGCCGAAGGGGCGGACATAGTGGCGATCATCCAGGACGGCTTCACGAAGGGGATGACGGAGATAGGGTCGCTCTTCGAGGCGAAGAAGCTGTTCCTGCCGCACATAATGGCCGCCGCAGGCGCGATGAACGCCGCCCTGAACATCCTCACCCCGGAGCTGGAGAAGCGCGGGGGCAAGATGGACGAGGGCCTCGGCAAGTTCGTGATATGCTCCATCGAGGGGGACATCCACTCGATAGGGAAGGACATAGTCGCGATAATGCTGAAGGTCGCCGGGTTCAGCGTCGTGAACATAGGCAGGGACGTGCCGTTGAAGGACATCGTCCAGGCATGCAAGGACAACAACGCGAAGTACGTCGGCACCTCGGCGCTCATGACGTCCACGATGGTGAACCAGAAGACGTTCGAGGGGCTCCTCAAGAAGGAGGGGATCAGGGACAAGCTGGTCACGAACGTCGGCGGCGCCCCTGTGACGCAGCAGTGGGCCGAGGAGATCGGCGCCGACGTGTACTCGGAGAACGCCTCCGACGCTGTGGCGAAGATGACGAAGATCGCGGGCTGAGGGCGTCCAGGAGGCATAGAAATGGACGTTAACGACAAAACAGCCGAGGCCCATAAGAAGAGGGTGAAATACGGCTACATGATGGCCCTGTTCTGCGCCATACTTTGGGCGATCTGGTACATCCCAGGCACGTACATATGGGACTTCGACGTCATCGGGGACTTCCTCGTGATCGCGGGCGACAAGGTCGGGGACGACGCGGGGACGATCGTGGCGGCGATGCTGATAACGGCGCTGAACGCCGCCTTCGTCATCTTCTCGTACATCATCTGGAACTTCTTCCTCGGGACTGCGAAGTTCTCCGAGATGAAGAGGAGCATAAAGGAGATGAGGGCCTGCACCAAGTACTACTTCCTGGGCGCGATCTGCGGGGGGCCGATAGCCATCCTCGGGTCGTTCCTGGCGATGGGGTACGTGGGCGGCGCGTTCGCGGCGGTCGCGGCGCTCGCCTACCCCGTCATAGGGACGCTGCTGTCGAGGGTCTGGCTGGGCCAGAAGATCTCCCACCGGGCGATCGCCGGCATACTGATAATCCTCATCGGCAGCATCACCATCTTCGGGATCGGCATGATCGCCGACATGAGGGACCCGCTCGTCCCGGACAGCGTCATAATCGGGTACATCGGCGGCATAATGGCGCTGTGCGGCTGGGGCATCGAGGGCGCCATCGCGGCGAAGGGCATCGACGTGTCGGAGCCGGACGTCGCGATAACGCTGAGGTTCGCGATGGAGAACATAATCTGGTGGGCCATCGCTCTGCCCGTGCTGTTCCTGATGTCATTCCCGGTCTGGGAGTACGCATGGAAGATGATCTCTGACCCGATAATACTGCTGACGCTGGTGATGCTCGGCCTGACCTTCGGGTTCTGCTACGTCGCCTGGTACAAGGCGTTCCCGCTCATCGGGGTGGGGAGGGGCCAGGGCATCGGGAGCCTCTACGGCATATTCTCGGTGATATTCCTCATCCTGTTCTTCGGGGTGACGGCGGCCATAGGCGACGGGCTCGATAGGCAGATCTCGCTGGTCGCGGGCGCCATACTCTGCACCGTGGGGACCCTGATAATGTTCACCGAGAAGACGGAGAACGTCGAGTCCCTCAGGGAAACCGGGGAAGGAACAGAGGAGGAAGTGCCATGATGGAAGGGCGCCCGTTCAAGTTCCGGATACTGGAGATACTGGACACAGAGGGGCCGACGTGGAACCGGGACCTCGTGAAGCAGCTCCAGGCCGAGTACAACATGCCCTCGGACTACTACAGGGACTGCCTGAACTTCGACCTGATCGAGGTGGCGGCGTCCGGCATGGCCGCCGAGGGGGAGACTCTGATCGACGAGGAGGGGACCTTCAGGAAGGGCCGCCTCCTCATACAGTACCACATCACACCTTTGGGGCTGGACTTCCTGAACGAGCTCAGGTCCAAGGTGAAGCCGAGGAAGGGTGGATGAGATGATATGGGAAGAGATAGCTGAAGAGTACTTCTCGAACGGCATAATCCCGAAGGGCGAGTACGTGTTCATGGTCCTCATACTGGGCGTGTGCGTGCTCGCGCTCTGGAGAGCCCGCAAGATGGTGTCCGATATCTGAAAACGCGTTAAGGCGGCCGCAAGGCCGCAAACCCCTTACAACCCCTTTAAAACGGTTTCGATAGGAAAACATTAATATAATGACGTTACACAGGGAAATCGAATAGTTAATTTTAAATATCAAAATAAAGATTGTCCAAAGTACGATAATAGTTTTTAAATACTTTAGTTGTAATAATAAAACAGGTTCGAAATGCTGGCGTCATGGCATGCGCATGACGGCGAGCGCGCACTTGGAGGAAGAACATGAGCACAGAGCAGATCTTGGCTGACCTTAGGACATCGGTCGAGACCTGGAACGTAAAACTCGCCCAGGACTCGACGAATGCCGCAATCAAAGAAGGGATAAAAGTAAAAGAGATAATCGAGAAGGGCCTCGGGAAGGGGATGGAGACCATCGGGGAGAGATTCGACAAGGCGGAGATATACCTCCCGCAGGTGGTGGCCGCGTCCAAGACGATGGAGGCCGCGATAAAGATCCTCGAGCCCCTTATGACCTCCGGCGCGGGCGCGCTCAGGGGGACCGTCATAATGGGGACGGTCGAGGGGGACATCCACGAGATCGGGAAGAACGTGTGCTGCGCGATGCTCAGGGGGGCCGGGTACAACGTCATAGACCTCGGGCCCGACACGTCCTCGCAGGCGTTCCTCGACGCCGCCGAGGAGAACGACGCGGCGATAATCGGCGGCTCCGCGCTGATGACCACGACGCTCGAGTCGCAGAGGGAGCTGGTGGAGGCCAAGAAGGAGGTCGACGCCCCGTACAAGTGCATATTCGGCGGCGCGCCCTGCACCAAGGCGTGGTGCGACGAGATAGGCGCGGACGGGTACTCCGCGACGGCCGCTGAGATCATCGAACTCGTGAACGAACTGATGAAGTGATAGAAATGGTAGCAACAAGACCACTCAGTATAGGTGACGTCTACGACAGGTTCGTGAAGGGCAAGAAGGTCCCTGAGAGCGAATGGGACTACAACATCCTGCCGACGAAACTCACCGAGCTAAAGGAGAAGTACAAGCTGAAATTCGGGGACAAGTTCATACCCGAGGACAAGCAGACGATAAACAACCTCTTCTACGCCGGCATCGAGATGCTCGTGGAGACCGGGTACTACTGCTCCGACTTCGGCCGCGTAATGAAGGTCACGGAGGAGGAGGTGTGGGAGGGCATCAAGAAGACCCCCACCAAGCTCATAATGGGCGAGGGCAGGGACATAGCCCGCTTCTACCCCAGGCGCGGCAACAGCCCGGTGAAGCCCATCGTCCAGGGCGGCCCCACGGGGTCCCCCGTGTCGGAGGACATATTCGTCCAGGTCATGCAGTCGTACGCCCAGGAGGCGACGGTGGACACGCTGGTCAACGGCGTGATGACCACGATCGAGGGGCACCCCGCGAAGACCAACACGCCGTACGAGATCTACGCCATGATGGCCGAGCTCCGCGCCGTCAAGGAGGCGCGCATCAGGGCCGGTAGGCCCGGGATGGGCGTATAGGGCCCGGAGACGCCGCTGTCAGCGGCAGGGCGCCTGGCGGCCGACATGGTCAACGCCGGCCACAGGATCACGGACGCGCACGAGTGCTCCCAGCTCAACGAGCTCAAGATCGACATGGTGGGCCTCAACATGCTCGCCGGGTGGACGACCAACGGGGACACGATAATGATCGAGCAGATGCCCATATTCGGCGGGTACACCGGCGGCCTCGAGGAGACCGCCATCTGCGACGTCGCCACGACCCTCGGGTCGTTCGTGCTGTTCAGCGGGAACTTCCACCTCGACGGGCCGATCCACATAAGGTGGAACGTGACCACCGCGAAGGAGACCCTCCAGGTGGCGGGCCACGCCGCGGCGGCCATCGACGCCAACACGGACCTCCTGCTCGCCAACCAGTACTACCCCGGCGCGGGGCCGTGCACGGAGATGTGCCTCCTCGAGACCGCCACGCAGGCGGTCTGCGACACCGGGTCCGGGAGGGAGATGCTCTCCGGCTCGGCGGCGGCCAAGGGCGTCGCCCAGGACAAGACCACCGGGATGGAGGCGAGGATCATGGGCGAGGCCGCGATCGCCGCGGCCGGCATGAAGGTCTCCGACCTCAACGAGGTCATCGGGAAGGTCCTCTCGAAG
>WRNL01000018.1 GCA_009776625.1 Methanomassiliicoccaceae archaeon
CCGCCGCCCCGCCCCTTTTTTCCTATTGAATCCACGCATAATCACGGCTGGACGACCCACATCCTTTTTTATACACATGACCCAGTTATGCTCAGCAGAGCCGCCTGTGCGGAGGAATGACCATGGGATTCAAGAAGAAGGTGAGGGTGGGCAAGGGAGGCGTCTCCACGATCCTGGCGGTCGTCATCGTCGTCGTAGTGGTGGCCGCCGCCGGCTCGGCGGCGTATGCTTTCTTGTCCTTGGACAAAGGGAAAGAGACTGTAGCCATAGGGACGGTGCTCCAATATGACATCGTCCAGTCGGACGGCACCGTCGCCGGGACGGTAGAGGAGAGCTACATCGGGCAGAGCGACAGCGACTACTTCATCAAGGTCGCGGAAAGCAACGCGAGCAGCGCCTTTTATTGGTCGGATCCGAAATCGGGGCCGAGGGACGCAAAGAGGGCCGGCACGACGACCATCGACACAATCGACGGCAGGAGGAGCATGGAGGTATGGGAACACGACCGCTACCGCGGCTTCGACGTGTCAGCGAAGTCGTACATCGACTCATCGAACGGGATGCCGTACAGAATCGAGTTCGACCACGGTGCGTACGCGTACGTGCTGAAATGGTACGGGCCCGAGCAGGGGGCGTCGTACAAGGAGTCGGGGGACGTCGGCATGGCATACGAGTACGTCTTCGACGAAGGGCCGGAGGCGATGTACCTTGAGGTGCGGTGCATCGCGGACTGCATTGGGGGCCGGTACGGGGTCGCGTACGGCTTCCGTTCCGCCACAGAGGACTTCGGTGCGTCGTACTTCCTATGCGGCATCCCCCAGGGGCTGCCGTCCGATGCGATAGACACCAAGTCGACGACCACCCTGGAGGACACATTGGACGGCCCGGTGGAGGTCGGCATCTGGGAGATACTGTACGATGCCGACTACGTTCTATACTACGACCCGGCGTCGCAGGTCATATACAGGGTCGTCTTGGCGACGGGCTGGGGGGAGATGCCCTTCGAGCTGGCCAAGAAACCGTGAGCCGCCGCAGGGGCGCCCGCCCGCCGGTCAGAAGAAGTCCTCCAGCCTGGGCCCCTTCGGCGCGGCCTTCGGGGCCGGCGTATCCTTCTTCTTTTTCTCCACCGGGTCCCTCGCCCCGTCCCCCACGTCGAAGAGCGTCGACTGCTGGCTCCCCATGATGAGGTCCTTCTCGCTCCACCCGAACACCTCCGTTATCCTGGACGCGGTCTGCGCCAGCCTCCCCGCGTAGTACCCGAAGTCCGGCTCCCCCTCGAACTCCGCGCCGCTCACGTAGGGCTCGACCTCCTGCGGCACGACCCCTCCGTCCGTGACTATCCAGGACACCTTCATCCCGGGTATGAAGTCGTACCCCTTCGCTATCAGCTTCTTGGCGGCCTGCACGTTGCTCATCCTCTCGGGGTTCTCGTAGACGTCCAGGCCCCTGCACGTCCTGGATATGACCAGCTCCGAGGCGTCGACCTTCTTCGACAGCGTGTCCCTTATGGTCTTCTTGACCAGCGCCACCGCCTCGTCGTTCCTCTCGTCGAGCACCTTCTCGAACAGCTCCATGAGCAGGCGGCTCTGGAGATCGAAGGAGTCGGACCTCCTTATCTCGTAACCCCTGACGAGGAGCTCCTCCGACTTCGCGGGCCAAGCCACCCTGCCCACGTACCTCTTCTTCTTCCCGTGGGAGAAGAGCGGCTCCAGCAGCTTCTCGAACTCCAGCGTGCCGCCCTCCGTGGAGAACCTCGCCGCCATCCCCTTGCCGAACTCCACCGAGCCCTCCAGGTCGGCGGCTGGCGACTGCATGAACACCGAGTCCGTGTCGGAATAGATGACCGTGACCCCCTCCTTCCCGACCTCGCCGATTATCCGCTTGACGTTGTCCCTCGCGAAGGACGTGATCGCCGCGCCGATGTTCTTGTCCGTGAAACGGTAGAAGGACGAAGCGAACACCCCGTAGAAGGTGTTCATCAGCACCTTGACCGCCTCTTGTAGGCCGTTGAGGTACCTCCGCTCCACGTCGTCGGCCGCCGTCCTCATGCTCGCCTTGATCCCGTCCCTCTGGCGCATGAGGTCGCTCAGTATCTTCGGCAGGATCCCGACCCTCACGTCCGGGGACAGGAACCTCGCGCCGGAGGGCGCGGCTATGGCCCCCCTCGGGGACAGGGTGGTGAAGCATATGTTCTTGGCTATTATCAGCGAGGGGTACATCGACTTGAAGTCCAGGACGCACACCCAGTGGTAGAGCCCAGGGCTCATGGTGTGCACGTACCCCCCCTCGATGGGGTCGCCGGACTCCCTCCTGCCGGTCATCGGGACCCCGACCTTCTGCCTGTCCGCCTCCCTTATGAGCAGGGAGTCGGCCAGCTGGGACGAGCCGGCGTTGAGCGCGTCGTCCAGGGGGAGCCTCGCCACGGTCGACAGGTCCATGCCCTTCCTGACGGTCCCCACCTTCAGGAGGATCCTGAGCGCGAGCTCCGCGTCCTTTGTGCAGTACCGTATGACCTTCTCCCTGTTGTTCTTCCATTCCTCGTCCATCCTCTTGGGGTCCACGTCCATCTTCGACTCCCCCAGCACCTGCATGGACACAGCGTTCAGGGTCTCCTGCTTGGGCCGCAGCTCCCGCTTCGCCGCCCACCATGCGTCCACGATTATGCGCCCCTTCAGCCTCCAGAACCTCTCGTTGACGACGCGGGGCTGCCCCATGTCCCTCCCCCAAGGCAGGGCATCCTTCATCCTGTTGGCCTGCGCCCTCTCCGAGATCTTCCTGATGTCGTAGTTGTCGATGTTGTACCCCGTTATGACGTCGGGGTCCTCCTTCCTTATCAGCTCCCCGAACCTCGTTATGATCTGCTCCTCGCCCCCCGTTATGGGCTCGCACTCGCGGTACGCCCCGTCCTCCTCGACGACCGCGCATATGGTGTATATGAAGTCGTGCTGTATGCTGTTCTCTATGTCGAAGGACAGCATCCTGAGGCCCGGGTCGAAGGCCTCGATGTTCTCGAAGGACGACATCCTGAACACCACGTCGACGGCGTAGGGGCCGGAGGCCACCTCCCCGGTGACCCTTATGCAGGACCCCATGTCGTTGTCGTAGACGAACCTGTGGTGGAACGGGATGTCGGCGGCGAGGGTGACGTACCCCCTCTTCTTCCAGTCGTTGCGGTAGTCGGGGATCTTCCACGGGCACTTGACGGTGGCCTTCAGCACGTCGTGGAAGGCGCCCCTGTAGAAGAGCACGTCCCTCTCCGTCCTCAGCACCTCCGGGTCCCTCTTCAGCACGCCCTCGGAGTCGTCCTTGGGGTCCACGATGAAGAAGTACGGGTCGAACCCGTAGCAAAGTATGGCGACGGACCTCTTGTCCCTGGCCTTCCCGAACAGCTCCACGTACACGTCCCCCCTCGCGTCGACGCCGTACGACGCCGTCAAGAGCCTCACGTCCATCGTCTCCATCTCATTCACCTGTTTGCCACAATCTTGATCACGTCGCCGTCCAGGAGCACGTAGTCCGCGCCCACGGTCCTCTTCGTCCTGGCGTTGACCGCCCTTATGAACTTGTCCCCCAGCTCCGTGTGGACCTTGTACGCCAGGTCCCTCGCGGTGGAGCCCCGGGGGAGGAGGATGCAGTCGGGCAGGACGCGGCCGAAGTGGTCGGTGTACTTCGACTCGTCCTCCACCGGGTACACCGCGATGAGGTCCAGCAGCTTGAACGCGCAGTCCTCGAGGCAGGCCTGCACCCCGGTGCCGCCGTGCCCCCCCATCTTCTCCGCCATGTAGTCAAGCGCCTTCCTCTGCCCCTCGCTGAGGGCGACGCCCTCCCTCACCGTGAAGCCGGGGTCCCCTGGAACATAGTCGATGAGCCCGGCAGCCGCCGCTTTCTTCAGGGCGAGCTCCGTCTCGGCGAGGGTGGCCACGGCGCCGTCGCCCATCGCCCTCAGCCTGTCAAGGTTCCCGGGCGGGGCTATGTCCGCCTTGTTCATGGCGATTATCATGGGCTTGGAGGCCTCCCTGATCCTGGTGCACAGCGCGAGCAGCCTCTCGTCGTCCCACTGGGCGGGGTCCTGCGGCAGCTCGACGTGCCTGAGGGCGTCCTTGATCTGCCCCTCCGTCACGTTCAGGCCGGTGAGCCTCTCCTGCAGCACCGCCTCCTGTTTGCTCCCCTGCATCTTCGCCTGCCGGGCTATCTTGGTCAGGCCGTTCTTTATTATCTCCCTCATCCAGAGGTCTATCTCCCTCCTCAGGAACAGAACGTCCTCCGCCGGGTCGCACCCCCCCTGGGCCACGGTGTTGCCCTCGAGGTCGGTGGTCCCGCTGGCGTCCACCACGTTTATGAACGCGTCCGCCTGCCTGAGGTCGTCCAGGAACTTGTTGCCCAGCCCCTTCCCCTCCCAGGCGTCGGGGACGAGGCCCGCCACGTCCAGGAGCTCGATGGGGGCCATCCTGGTCCCGTTGACGCACACGGAGTTGTTGGGCGTGCACTTGACCCCGAGGTCCCCGCACGGGCACGGCTTCCTCACGTACGCCACGCCCTTGTTCGGCTCTATGGTCGTGAAGGGGTAGTTGGCGATCTCCACGGGCGCCATCGTCGCGGCGCCGAAGAACGTGGACTTCCCCACGTTCGGTTTTCCTACTATGCCGACCTGCATGTGATCCCATCTGTATCGGGTTCAGGTTGTTATACGTTTACCGCCGGCGACGCTACACGGCGGGCCCGCTGACCAGAAAAATGAGGAATAAGGGCGAGGGGACATGCCCCTCTTAAAGGATTTGACCGCTCAGATGCCGAAGAACTCTTTGACGTTCGGGCGGAACAGGTAGAAAAGAATCAGCAAGATGATGAGGAGCCCGATCGCGAACGGCAGCACGAACACCGCGCCCAAGCCGTCTGTGGAGACCACCAGGTACATGGAGTACAGCATGAAGATCAGGGCTATCCCGTAGATGAACACCGCGATGTACCATGCGATGGACCACCCCCGCCAGATGGCTATGCCGATGATCAGGAGTATCAGGGCGCCGATGATCCCGCCGTACCCGACGAAATCCACACTGATTATGCCTGCAAGGTCCACGCCCAATATGTCTGAGATCATTGAAGTATCCATCAGCGACAACGCCGACACTGCCAACATGATGACAGCCATCAGTATCGTCAGGAAACCGATTATTGCTATTAGTATGGGTCTGCTTTTGCCTTCCATAGTAATCCATTGACGGGGTAGTTTATATAATTTCCTCTTTCTAGCACTGGTTTACCATATATCCAGCCTGAGAATCTCGGTCGCCGGTCGCCTCCGACATGTCTACTCTGGGCGGAGGGGAGAAGTTCCCACCGACGAGATATAATCCAAGACGGCGGAGAGTGAAGGGAAGGTCTGGCGCCCTACCCAGAAACCCCTGGGCCCCGGGATGTACATGATAAAAGCGCAATCCAATCCTGCGACATGGTGTGCTGGACAATGCGTTCGGCAGCGGGAGCTTCCCGTTGGCCGCCGCCTTGGAGGGCGCAGGTTCTGCGGGATATAGCAGAACAAAGGGGTCGAGTTCTTTAAGAATGAGCCGATGGACTACATGGGGGTATGCAGGAGCCGCCTCATCCCGGGGGTTTCGATGGGGATTTGAGGGTCTACAGGGGGCCCGCGGATACCTGAAAGGCGCATGGTGTCAAGGCTGTGATCACCCCTCGGGACCCACGCCGAACGAATGGATGGAATTGGCGACGTCCGCGATCTCAGCCGGCCTGAGGTCCTCCACCCTCGATTCCAGGAATGGGACGTCCCATCCCTCCTTGATCAGGCCAGCGGTCCTCAGGGACGTCCCGACCTTCTTCCTCCTGTGGTTGAACGTCGCCTCGGTGACCTTGAAGAACAGCCCCTCGTCGACGACCTCGAATGGGGCGGGCCTGGGGACGATCTCTACTATCGCCGAGTCGACCTTCGGCCGGGGCTTGAACCTCGACCTCGGCACCCTCTCCAGGACCCTGCACTCCGCCCTGTAGAACAGGTTCACGGTGAGCCTGGAGTAGTCCGGGCTGCCCACGTCGGCGGTCATCCTGTCCGCGAACTCCCTCTGCACCATGACCACTGCTTTCCTGAATCCGTGTTCCAGGAGCTTGAATATTATGGGGGTGGAAACGCTGTAGGGGAGGTTGCTGACGAACAAGTCGAAGGGCGGGAACGGTACCCTGACGGCATCGCCCCTTATCAGGAGCAGCCTGCCCCCGTACTCTCTCTCGATGTGGTCCGCGAGGGCGTCGTCGATCTCGATGCAGGCGAGGCTGCCGGCACGCTCGACGAGCCTCGACGTCAGTATGCCCAGCCCGGGGCCGACCTCCAGCACGCGGTCCCCCGGCAGTATCCCCGCGAACCCCACCTGGCGGTCCGCGACGCGGCCGTCGGTGAGGAAGTTCTGCCCTCTGCTCTTCTTGGGGGCGACGCCCGCCTCGGCGATCAGCCTGCCCGTCTCCCCTCTGCTCATTTGGACACGAAGAGGTAGCGTTTCATGCTGTTGTCCGTCAGCTCCAGGACTATGCGGGCGGACACCAGCTTCTCCGGGTTCTTGACCCCGGCGCGGTCGCTGAGGTCCTTTAAGTCCTTGAAGTGGCCGTTCTTCGCACGCTCGTCCAGTATCGCCGTCAGGGTCTTCTTGCCGAGCCCCGGCAGCTCCTCCAGCAGGTGCTTCTTCAAAGACAGCGGGACAGCCTCGTTGAAGAACCTCACGAACCTCTGCTGGTTCGCCAGCACGATCTCGATCACGCAGTACTCCAGCTCTGCCACGGCCCCGTGCGTGAGCTCGGACGGCCCGACGCGCCTCTTAACATGGTCTATGGACGTCCTCTGCTCCGGGTCCTTCCCGATGTACACCCTCTCGCCGATGTTGATGACGGCGCCCGGCTTGGGGACGAGCTCGAAGAGCTTGAACTCGTCGTCGCCAAGGGCGTAGCATAGCGGCTCCTTCCTCGCGAAGTTGCCGGAAGGCACGCCCTGCGAGAGATAGTCAAGTATGTATGCGAATTCTTCCACAGCGATCCCCCTGAGAGAATAGTGTTACAGGTATTTACTGACGACCTCTATGATCCGGTCGATGGTGGGAGGTTCGATCGCAAGCCTTTCTTTGGAGAATATGGCACGCACGTCCTCCGGGTACGTCGGTAGGAGGTCCGCTATCTTGACTGCGGTGTAGCCGTTGACGCCCTCGATTGCGCTGACCTCCTCCACGATCCTCTTGGAGTCCTCGGCCGACAGGGCGCACACCGCCTGGGCGTGCTCCATGGCGTGCTTCTGCGTCTCGAGGAGATCCCTCTTCTCGTGTTCCTCGGTGAGGAGGTCCTTGACCTCTGCCAGCGTCATGTACTGATCGGACATGGGGTCACCGTCTGGGGGCGATCAGCCCTTGTTCCTTACAAGGTGCTCGGGGCGGGCCACGACCATCTTGGTCTTGTTGCCGTCCTTCACGTTTATCTCGTACGCGGCCCCTCTCGGGCCGATGACGACGCCGGTCAGCCCGTGGAACCTGGAGAACGGCATGCCCTTGTGGACGCTGGGGTCTATGATGATGTTGACCTTCTCCCCCGCCTCGAACTGCTGGAAAGCCTTCGTTATGGGCGAGAGCCCGTGCGCCCTGGGCTTCTTCTTCAGGAGCTGGCGGGTCTTTGTCCTTGTTCCTCTGGATGCCTGCATCTTAATCCTTCTCCGGTTCTTGGTAGTCGATTGCTATCACGTCGAGCGTCAGCACGGCGCACCTCACGCCGAGCGCCTCGGAGAAGCTGGGCGCGGTCCTGCCCTCGTCCCCTGACACGAACTCCTTGACGTACGTCCCGGCTTCCGCGCACAGGGTCAGGTCGAACTCGTCGTCGCCCGCCATCTCCGCCTCGACCCACAGGACCCGCCTCCTCCTCACAAGGTCGGCACGCCTGTGCTCCACCCTGCGGGGGGTCCTCTGCTCGATGCAGACGCCCTCGAATGATAAGGCTACCCCATCTAGTCTTTCTTTATTAACTTTACCCTCCGCCTTGACCCTCGCTCTGTATGTCTTGTCGGGCTCGGCGCCCTTGTACTCCTGCACGGCGGCGCGGGGGACGAAGCGCAGGCGGGAGAACCCGGCCAGGTCCGACCCGTTCGCCCTCCTCCCGAGCTCGTCGAGGTCGATGTCCCTGACCTTGGGGCTCCTCACCTCCAGCACGAAGGGCCTCCCGTCGCCCAGCATGCGGGCGTCTATGTCCTCCCGCCCCATGCCGTGGAACACGTGCCCCTCCCCGCCGGACATCTCCAGCGCTATGTCGCCGATGATCTCCTGCACGGAGGTCCAGTACATCTTGCCCGCGCCTTTGCAACGGGGGCACCCCTTGCCCTTGCAGGCCCTGCACGGCCAGATGGTCTGCGGTATCTCGCGGCTGTGCTTGAGGTACCTGCCGGCTATGAATATGGGGGCTATGTCCAGGGTCACGTCCGCGAACCTGGTGTCTATGCATGCCACGACCTGGGGGTTGACGAACTCCGGCGGGCGGCCGACGAGGGGGAGGGCCAGCTTGCCGATCTCCCTGTTCAGCTCCGTCTTTATGGGCTCGGCGCAGTCGAGCCCGAACCGCTCCCAGATCGCCCTCTCCCTCTCGGCAATCTCCGGCTCCACCCGGGTGCCGACGAGGAAGTTGTCCGAGCGGACGGCGTTCACGCTCTCCGCCACGGCGGCGGCGAACCTGTCCAGTAGGTCGAAGACGCCCTCGCAGAGGCCGCAGGAGGCGGGCGCAGGGCATCCTTTCCCTGATTCGGCCAGCCCCTCCCTGATCATCCTGCCGCGCACGTCGTTGGTCATCGCCGCCCCGGCCTTCCCGAACATCCTCCCGAGGCAGCGGTCGCAGAGCCCGCAGGAGGCGGGGCCCTCCGCCTTTTCCAGAATATCGGATATCCAGCCTTCCATGGCGCCGCCTCACAGGTCGAAGCCCATCTCGGCTATCCTGAGCCTCGGGCGCTGGCTCTCCAGGTAGTGGTAAACTGTCGCATGCTCGCTCCCGTTCAGGATGAGCTCCACCGCGTGCTTCGCGACGGGCAGGCTCACGGAGTTCCCTATCAGGGACACGGTGTTCCCGTACACCGACATGTAGCAGCCGGTGAGCTCCTCTATTATCCTCCGGGTCTTCCCCCCGGTGCCTATGAGCCTCCCCCTGACCCTCCCCAGCTGGTTCGGCTTGTTGCCGGCCACCTCCTTCAGGTCTATCGTTTCGAAGTACTCGTCGTCCTCGAAGAGCCGCACCGCCCTGTCGGGGTTGAACCCCCTGCCCACGGCCCTTATCACGTCCATGATCATGAGTGCCATCAGCGGGTCCGTACCCTCGGCCTCCTCGTTGAACGTGACCAGCCCCTCGGCGTCCACGTCCAGGCGTATGCCGGACGTCTTCTCCAACTCCCTCTTCGTCTCGCCGCCCCTCCCTATGAGCGTGCCGACGCGGTCGCTCGGTATCTTCACGGCCCTCATACGTCCTCGTCCTCCTCTTCGTCGTCCGACCCGTTCAGGGTCTCGTCCATGATCTTGTCGGGGTCTATCACGTCCGCCCCCCTGTTCCTGAAGAAACGGTTGACGTTCGCGATGTCCCTTGCCAATAGGTCCTTGGCGTTGAAAAAGTCATTGGCCATGGCCTGCCCGCAGTCGATCAGTATGGGCTGGCCGTCCCATACCAGCACGTTGTACTCGCTGAGGTCCCCGTGGACGAGGCGCGCGTCCCTCCAGCCGTCGATGATGAAGGACAGGACCTCGTCGTACATCTCGGTGGGGTCGTCGAGGGCGACGTCCTTGAGCTGGGGGGCGGGGCCGCTCTCGTCCCCTATGTACTCCATGAGGAGGCAGTTCTTGTCGAAGGTCACTGGCTCCGGCACCGGCAGCCCGGCGTCGGCGTACCTCTTGAGGTTCTTGAACTCCTTGTTGGTCCAGGCGTAGATCAGCTTCCACCTGTTCCCTCCCACGCCCTTGAACCGCGGGTCGCCCTCGATGTACCTCCCGACGTTCTTGAACGTCGAGGTGGACGTCCTGAAGATTTTGAGCGCCAGCGGCTCCCCGTCGGGGTCTGTGGCGAAGAACACGTTGCCCTCCTTCCCGGTGGAGATGGGGTACTGCACCGTGTCGATGAAGCCTCCCTTCATGAAGTCGTAGAGGGTCATGAGGGTCTTCCTGTCGAAGACCTCGCCGTCAGTCTGGCGCTCGTCGCCCGTCCGGTTGGTCTTCAGGGCGTCGACGCGCTGTTCCAAGTAGGAGAATTTCTCGTCGTAGGATGGCAGCCCGAACACCACCGCTCAAAAGACGTCCAAGGCCGCCGGCACTTTCCCCTTCTTGCTGAGGTTCACCGCCTGGGTCCTGGTGTACCTGAACCTCACGTCGCACTTGTCCGGCTGGAAGTCCCACAGAGCGACGACGAGCAGGTCGCCCTCGCGTATCCACATCCTCTTCTTGATCTTGCCCGGGATGCGGCCCATCCTGGACACCCCGTCCTCGCACATCACCTTTATCTTGGACGCGCCGAGCAGCTGGTCGGCTATCCCGAACATCTCCCCCTCCTTTATGTTCGGCATACGTACACGTGATACGTCCTCCTCTGTGCTCTCGAACGGTCCTTCTGTGGGCATTTGACGAACTCCGTACATCCACGTAACATTACACTCTTTTAAATGTTATCCCATGTGCATGCTCAGATGGTCCTCTCGGACTTCACTGCAGGCGGGGGGCAGGGCGGGGCTCTCTCGCCGACGGTTCGATGACTTTCCTGGGCGCAGATACTGTCAACAGCCACTTCCGGCTCCCGGCGACACCGACCATGCTGCGCATGGGCTGGCGGCGGCGGGGCATCCGATTCAGGCACAGGATGTTTGTTGTGTGCACCGACTATTCAAGATGGCATTGATGCGAAATAAGATAACCTTTGAAACGAATAAGGAAAGAGAATGACGTATCAATCTGTGGATAAAATCCAAAATGCGATGGCAGAAGAAGTTTTTGCCCACACAAAAGATTCGAAGAAAGCTGCAGGGCGTGCTCTTGGAACACTTGTAGAAATAATTACGTACTACGTCATAAAAAGTTGGAAAATGGACGAGAACATCTCTATTGAAACCCGATTGGCAGAATATGGGAACGAGGAAATAACCCATAATGTGGAGTTCTCGTTGCATCCGGTTAGGAACACATACAGAATAGAAAAAATGTCAACACGGGCATTGACGCCAAGAGCGATATTCAGAGAATTGGAAACGTTCGACAATTTCGTTCCAGAGTGGTATAATCTGATCCCCAACAGAATAATCGACAACGATATCGTCAGGAATGCCTGTAAGATTGGAACAAGTCGGCATACAAACTTAATATGTAACTTAAAAATCGAGGGGGGTTTCTGCTCGGTCTTTGTCAGTGAACAGGAGAAACATCCATTTGCTATGATAGAGTGTAAAAGAGTGGGGGTCGAAGAGGGAATGAAGAAGGGGCCACAAACCATCGAGAAAGCTAAGCAGGGGGCATATGTGGCACGTTCTGTCTCTTCTCTTCAGAAGATAAGAACCCATGATGGCGTGCCTCAGGGGATAGTATATTTTTCGAAGAACAAGTATAAAACAAACGACTACGATCTTCTGCTCGAGGAGATAATCTCATCCTCGGAATACGACTTGTATAAGGACTTCACGCTCACAGTAGGTGTCGTGAGCAATCACGGCAATTGGTTCACATCGGAGAACCAGAACAAGGAAATGAAAGTCCTTGCGCAGTCATATGATTGGTTGCTGTTTCTAACAGATCATGGACTTTCTGACTTCATAAATACGTTTATCTTGAATCCAGCAGAAGAAAATATGCATGTCAGAGAAGCATTCTTATGTAGCTATACCAAAAACAAGAAAATAAACCAGTTTACAAAGGTCCGGATGAACCAGGGCGCTCATCTCAGGTTAGTTGATTATTTCAATGACAACAAGAGTGATGTAGAAAAATGGTTCAGTATAATATCTCCACAGGCTGGAGTCATGGGGGATCTCCGCAACGATCTTTTAAAATTATCTTCAAAAAGGTGGACAGAGTGACAGCGGGAAGGAACATAATAAGCAGGAACAAGGAATGGTGCACGCCGCAGAAATACGTGGCGGCGGTGAGGGAAGTGTTCGGCGGGGGGATAGCCCTGGACCCGTGCTCGAACCCCCATTCCGTGGTCGGCGCGAAGGTCGAGTACATGTTCCCTCAGAACGACGGCCTGAGGGACAGCTGGAACTACCCCAACGTGTATGTGAACCCCCCTTACGGGATAGACAAGGAGAACGGTTCCTCGATAAAAGACTGGATAAAGAGGTGTGCGGATGCTCACGAGATGCACGGTTCCGAAGTCATCGCGCTGATCCCGGTTGCCGTCAACACGAGCCACTGGAAACAGCACGTTTTCGGAAGGGCGCAGATGATATGTTTCTTGGGGGACACGAGGCTCAAGTTCTTAGAGAACGGCTCTGAAGGGGAAAAGGGCGCCCCGATGGCGTGCGCCATGGTCTATTGGGGGCGCGACCCCGAAAAGTTCTACGAGGTGTTCATCGGGCATGGGGCGGTCGTTAGCGTCGGGCATCTGAACAAGCCGTACAGGCAGAGGAGCCTGTCCTCGTACCCCGACGACGCGGGGCAAGCCGAGCAGCCATACGACGTCGCGCACTGACACAAACTATTTTAACCCTATCAATAATCGGCGCAGTAGCTCTGATAGTGTAGCGGCCAATCATCCTGCCCTTTCGAGGCTGAGACCCGGGTTCGAATCCCGGTCAGAGCACCTGCAACTCACGGCCTCAGCAGCTTCTTGCGGTATGCGTCGCTCTTCTTCGCGATCTCGTCCGTGTTGTCCCGGGTGACGATGTGCACCTCGGGCAGCTTCTTGGGGTTGGACGCCAGCATCGCCTTCATCAGGTACGGGTCGGAGAAGTCCTTCCTCTCCAGCCTCTCCCTGGTCCAGTCCCCCACGAGGTCGAACACCGCCTCTATCCCCTCGTTGTAGAACTCCTGGGCGAGCACCGCCGCCACCGTGCAGTCCCTGGACATCACCGCGACGTTCGACTTCCTGACGGCGAAGTCGCAGCCGTTGAAGGACATCGCCAGGCCGCCCCTGTCCTGTATCGTGTCCAGGGCGTGTATGTCCGTTATGTCCCCCCCGATGAAGGCGGTGCCCTCGAAGTCTATCTCCGTCCTCTTCCTCAGGTCTATGAGGAAGTACGCCTTCTCGTTGGCCCCCACCGCCCTCATGTCCCTCATGATCGTCGAGGCCTGCAGCTCCCTGAGCCTCACGTTGAATATCTCGTCGAGGGCCCTTATCATGTCCACCTCGTCCTGCTGGAGCTTCACGGGGACGTCGAGCTCGTACTCCTGCAGCGGCATCCTCAGGCCGGTGACCGTGCGCGCCATCTCCCTGACCGCCTTCGCGTCCTCCTTGCTCATCCTGCAGTCGTCGAAGGACAGGTTGGTGAAGTCCGCCATGGCGGCGGGGAAGCCGACCGCCTCGCAGACGCTCAGGACGTTGTGCTCGTACGAGGTCGTGGTCATGAACGTCGGCATGGTCTCCATCAGGTGCCCCATCACCCTCTTCGCCTCGGGCATCGGTTTCAGCGACTCGCTGCAGTGCCTCATCGCGGCGTAGTCGGTGATGCCGAACGCCTTCAGGAACGGCGCTATGAACCTCATCACGTTCCCGGAGCGCCCGTCCGACCTGTTCAGGACGTAGGCCACGACGTCGTCGTACCTCGCCACGAGGTCGTAGAACCTGTCCCCTTTGGATATGAACCTCTGGCACAGGTCCCTGGCGCTGTTGTTGTGCTGGAGGAACCCCTTGCAGCTGCACACGACCTGCTTGTCGTTGGTGAGCCCGCTCTCGGCGAGGGGGTCGTACTCGTTCATGGCCGGCACCCCAGCGCGGCCTCCACCTCGGGGGTGAGGTCGTAGGGCGCATCCAGCGCCCTGCCCCCCTCCATGAGCCTCTTGCCCTCTATCCGCACCCTGCCGGAGGCGAACAGCCCTATCGTGGACACGATCAGCGGGAGCTCGCGCCGCGCCCCCTCCTCCCTGATCCTCCTGAACAGCGGCTCCTCCGCCCCCTCCTCCCTGATCACGTCGTCGAGCGACGTGGCGGCGGCCTTCTCCTCGAGGTCCCCCCAGAGGTCGTCGTACGCCCCCCCTCTGATGGGGAACCCGCAGTAGGTGAGCGCCGCGCCCCTGTCCCAGTCCTCGGTGCACAGGTGGATCATCGCGCCGTGCCTGTCGGCCCCGCCCCTGATCACCGACCATATGGCCTCCTCCCATGTCCCCTTCGGCCCGTCGGGGAGCGCCGGGTGGAGGTTGACCATGTCGTACTCCCTGCAAGTCTCGTCGTCCATCCACAGCATGTACCCAGCGAGCACGCCGAGGTCGAAGCCGTAGCCACGGGTGAGCTCCCTGAGCCTCTTGCCGTACTCGTCCCTCCACGTCGCCTCGTCGCTCGCCCTGAGGCCGGGGAGGAACCCCTTCCATGACAGCCTCACCAGGGGTATGCCGTAGCCCTCGACCATGTCGAAGAACATCTGCCTCTGCTCCTTCCTGGGGTTGGGCTCCTCCTCGTTGTCCCAATTGCAGAACACGAAGGAGACGTCGACGTCCAGCGACCCGTCCGCCCTCCCGTCCATGACGGTCTTCAAGAGGTTCCTGGAACCCGGACCCCTTCCTGTGGAGAACCACCCCAGCCTGAGCATGATATCATTCGACCTAAAGGGGTGGCAGTATATTTGATTATACGTCGAAGATGACCGTGACCGACGGCTCGGCGGGGTCGACGGACATCATGTGGTAGGTGACGGCCTTGACCTCCGACCTCGTCCGGTGCCTCCCCCTGTCGAGGGGCTCCCCCCTCCCGGCGCACAGGACCCTGTCCCCGTCGAACCTGACCTCGAGCTCGCACAGCACCACACCCTCGCAGTCCTCGAGGAACAGCAGCTCCGACAGGAAGGAGTATAGGCGGTCCTCCGGGAACTCGCCGGATGCCTCCACCTCGAAGGCCTCGGCGGGCGCGACCGTGGAGAGGTCCACGGTCTGGTCGAACAGGGCGTAGCCCGCATTGGCGAAGCACTCCTCCAGCGTCCCCCCGTGGGCCTTGACCATCAGGTCCGCCGTGTGGTCGATCAGCTCGTACCTCCTCATGCGTGGGGATAGGGCGGGGGGGTATATGGCGTTGCCCCCCTCCCCTGCGCATATGCGCGGCACGCCCCGCCGTCGGCGATCGCCGTAGCCGTGCGGCCGCCTGCGCAAGGCTTAATACGAATCACCCGATTCGTCCGTCCATGCGCATAACCATCGTCGGTTGCGGCTCCATCGGCTCCAAGCTCGCTAAGGCGGCCGATGCGATGAGCGGGGTCAAGAGGATATACCTCCTGGACGTGAAGAGGGAGGTGGCCGAGCGGACGGCGGCGGAGCTGAACAAGGCGATCGTGATAGAGTCCGTCGAGGAGGAGCTTTACCACTCGGACCTCGTGATCGAGGCCGCCTCCCAGGAGGCGGCGAGGGAGATACTCCCGAAGGTCGTGTCGAGGGGCGTGGACATAATGATCATGTCCGTAGGGTCCCTGGTCGACGACGACTTCAGGGGGATGGTGTTCGACAAGGCGCGGGCGGCCGAGGCGAGGGTCTACATCCCCACTGGCGCGCTGTGCGGCTGCGACGGCCTGAGGTCCGCCTCCGTCGACGAGCTGGACGAGGTGGAGCTCATCAGCATGAAGGGCCCGAAGAGCCTCCTGGGCGTGGAGTACATGGAGCGCCAGGGGATCGACGTGGAGAGGATAACCGAGAAGACGACCGTCTACACCGGCTACGCCAGGGAGGCGGTTAAGCTGTTCCCCAAGAACATCAACGTGGCCGCGACCGTGAGCCTCCTGGGCGTGGGGTTCGACAGGACGAAGGTCACGGTGGTGGTCGACCCGGAGATAAAGAGCAACTCACACGAGCTGAGGATCAAGGGGAGGTTCGGCGAGATGAACTGCCACACCTACAACATCCCCGAGCCGGACAACCCGAGGACGTCGCACCTGGCGACCCTGTCCGCCATAGCGGCCCTGAAGAGGATCGTGCGCAACGAGTGGTTCGGAGTCTGATAGCAGGTCTTTAAAGTGCTTCCCGCCCCCTTTCACCAGACGTGGGGGCGATCAGTCGACACGGCTCTTTTTATTTCACGACCCAGCGACCATTCTTCGTAGCGCCTATGCGTTCGACAAGATTTTCTTCTTTGAGTACTTTAATGTGAATCTTTACGTTTCGCTCGGCAATGCCTAATTCGGATGATATTTCTTTTGCACGTAAATTCAAAACTGGATTGATCGTCTGAATGCGGCCCATAGCTTACGCTGTGAACGCGCCCCTTCTTCCGTTCAGGGCCGGTATCCCAGCAGGAGCTCC
>WRNL01000019.1 GCA_009776625.1 Methanomassiliicoccaceae archaeon
CCCGCCGCCGGTGGAGCCCGTCCTGTTGCCGTCGAAGGCGCAGTGCAGCGCGGTGACGTTGCTGTTGCTGTGTATGCCGCCGCCGCTGTTGGAGCCGGTGGTCCTGCCGTTCTTGATGCCCAGCCCGTAGTAGTACGACGACCCGGAGTCGACCTGGTTGAAGACGCGCCAGGTCTTGTACGTCGCGTCGACGGTGACCTCCGGGCCGCCGTCGGGGCCGAGGCGCCCGTACACCATGACGTCTTTGGAGAACATGATCTCGCTCCCCGTCACGATGTCGAAGGCGCTGCCGCCTGTGGAGGTGTTCACGTCGGCGAAGCGTACCACGCGCCAGTCCTCCGCGCCGGTGTCGGCGTTGGCGTCGGCCACGCTCTGGCGGAGGGAGCCGGCGCCGCTGTCGTTGCTGTTCGTGACGACCCAGCTCTTGGCGGTCCAGTCGACTGCGCCGAAGAGGCAGCCGGCGGACGCCCGCAGGTTGCCGGCCGCGTCCCGCTCGAGGCCGGGGATCGCCGCCGCGCCGCCCGCGACGCCCGGGAGGGGCATTATGAAGCCGGATGTGAGGGCGTTGCCCCCGAACCACGCGGCATAGTCGTCCGTCCCCGTCCCTAGCAGGTTGGCGCCGCCCAAGGGGACGTTCGAGTTGTCTTTCAAGAGGTCCGCCGTCATCAGGCAGTTCTCCGCTGTGACGGAGCCGGCGTACACGTTGTAGACGTTGTCCGGCGGCGTGGCCTGCCTGTTGTCGGTGAACGTGCAGTGGCGCAACGCCGCCGCACCGGTGGCGACGGCCACGCCCGTCTCGCCCACTGTACCGGTGATGGTGTTGGAGAAGAATGTCGTGTTGTCCGCAGCGACGGAGCCGGCGTAGGCGGCTCCGTATGATGCGGTATTGCCTTCGAAGCCGCAGTTCATGAGCGCGAGGGAGCCGCCAGCATATGCCCCGCCCCCGTTGCCCGCGCTGTTGCCGGCGAGGACGCAATCGACGAGGGCCGCGTCCGCCGTCACCCTCACCCCGCCCCCGTCGCCGGATCCCGCGTCCCCGTTCTTTAGCGTCAGGCCCATGAGCGTCAGTGTCCCTGTGGGCGCGGTGCTGTCCAGCAGACGGAAGGCGGACCCGCCGGCACGCTGTATGGTCACCCCCCCTCCGCCGTCTATGGTCAAGTCAGACTGGCTGAACGAGATCCCGCCGCTCGTCAGCGTCACCGCCGCCACGGACGGGTCGAACCGGATGGTGTCGCCGTCCACGGCGGCCGCGATGGCCTCGCGCAGGGACCCGGCGCCGCTGTCGCCGCCGTTCGTGACGACGAGCGCCCCCCCACCCACGGCGCCCTCTGATGCCGGGGATTGCGTGTCGAGCACGGCAATGACGCCGAGCATCATCGATGCGGTCAGCAATACCGCCAATACCTTTTTGGATGCGTCCATTCTTCTCCTCATAGTTATCGCCTCTGTAATGTTTTCAGAACCCTATATAATTCGATATCGCGCTCTATAACTTTTATACTTATTGCATCGCGCGTGGCTCCGACGCCCTCGGAACGCGCCCAAGGATTCCCGACGGAGAAAAAGATGATGCGGCGCTGCCCCGCTGATGGGGGACACGTCCCTGGGCGCACGGTGACAAGCCCCAGCCGCCCCATCCTGAAAACGGCCGATGGGGCGCCCGCAGCGGGCGCATGCTCAGGGCACAGCCTGCCCGCCGGCATGCGGCGGCACGCCACGTAGGCGGAGGAAAAGGAAGAAGGCGTCCATCACTGGGGGCAGGGACCGCCGTCCTTCGGCAAGGGGGGCCTCTCGGCGACCGTCGCGACATCCTCGGCCTCTTTCAGGGCCGGCTCCGCCTTGGGGGGCCTCTTCCGCACCTTGCGCTTCGCGGCGGGGGCGTACTCCGGCGGAGCCTCCAGCTTCCTGGCGGTGGACTCCCCGCCCTCTGTCAGGGGCAGGAGCTTCGCCATCAGGTCCCTCTTCTTTGGGCAGTCTACGAAAGCGTACTCCACGACGTCGCGGAAGTTCTCCACGGAGTAGATGTCCATCTCCTTGTAGTACTTGTTGAGGATCATCACGTCGTTGGCGTTCGCCTCCGGGATGAGTGCCATCTTTATCCCCGAGGCCGCCGCGGCCTCCAGCTTCGCGGTCACGGCGCCCACCGGGAGCACCTTACCCCTGACGCTGAGGCTCCCGGTCATGGCGAGGTCCTGCCTTATCGGTATGCCCTCCATCGCGGAGAGTATCACCGTGGCCATCGTGATGGAGGCGCTGTCCCCCTCGACCCCGTCGTAGGTCCCTATGTACTGCAGGTGTATGTCGTAGTCCGATATGGACTTCGAGGTGTAGTTCTTTATGACTGCGGATATGTTGTCGACGGCCTCCTTCGCGATGTCGCCGAGGCGGCCTGTGGCTATCAGCTTGCCGCCCTTCTTCGTCTGGGAGGGGGCTATCTCCGCCACGATCGGCAGCACAATCCCGGAGTACTCGGCCATCCCCGAGTCCGCTCCCAGGGCGGCGAGGCCGTTGATCATCCCCACCTCTGAGCCGCTGGTCTCGAACAGGGAGTACTTCTTGCTGTTCTCTATGTAGCGGTCCGCTATCTGTTGCTCGAGGCTGCGGGCGGTCCCCTTCGCGGAGATCACGTCGTCCACGGTGACCACGTCCGAGCCCCTCTCCACGGCGACGTCGCCGGACACGCGGACTAGGCCGCCCAGCTCCCTCATCCTGAGCGTCAGCTCGCCCTTCCTGCCGGCGCGGCGCTGGGCCTCCTTCACGATCTCCCCCACGGCGTACTTGTCGAAGGGGGGTATCTTCTCGTCCTTCTTGACCTCCTGGGCCACGAACCTAGCTATGTCGTAGCGGTTCTCGTCGGTGTCCGGCATGGTGCTGCGCATGTACACCTCGTACCCGTACCCCCTTATCCTGGACCTGAGCGCCGGGTGCATGCCCCGCATGGCATCGAGGTTGCCGGCGCAGACGAGGATGAAGTCGCAGGGGACCGGCTCGGACTTGACGAGCGCGCCGGAGGACCTCTCGGACTGGCCGGTGATGGACATATGCTTCTCCTGCATCGCCGTCAGTAGCGCCTGCTGGGACTCGATCCTCAGCAGGTTGATTTCGTCTATGTACAGGACGCCTTTGTTCGCCTTGTGTATCGCGCCCGACTCCAGTCTGTCGTGGGACGGGGTCTCGAGGCCCCCGCTCTGGAACGGGTCGTGCCTCACGTCCCCCAGCAGAGACCCTGCGTGCGCGCCGGTGGCGTCTATGAACGGGGGCGTGTCATCGGGGGTGTGCCCCACCAGAAGCTTCGGCACTGTCGCGTTCTCCGTCTTCGGCATGGGCGTCCTAGTGAAGATCAGCACTATGAGCACCCCGAAGAGGCATATGAGCAGTATCGTCCAGTCGTTGAAGAGGTACATGCCGAACGCCCCGATCATGAGGAGGACTATGCAGAAGTAGACGTAGAACGTGCTCTTCTGGTTCTTCATCATCGTGGCACGCGCCTTCTGCTCGCTCACTACGGCCTTGCCCCTCCCCGCCGGGAACACCCGCACCCTCGGCTCGTTGACGTCCTCCGGGTTGTGGTATGACACTATGTCCTCGAGGTCCTCCCTGGGCAGGTACTCCACCATGGAGTTGGCCAGCATGGACTTGCCCGTGCCGGGCTCGCCGATGAGCATCACGTGTCGTTTCTGGAACGCCGCCTTCTTCATCACCTCCACGGCCTTGTCCTGGCCTATGACGCGGTCTGACAGCTTCTTCGGTATCTCGATGTCCTTGGTGGTCCGGAACGTCTGCCTCTCCACCCAATCCTCGAGGAGCGACGGCTTATTGTTCACGACGGTTTCCATGCATTCCCCTCCATGCCGCATTAGTTTGTACTCGTATATAACTATTGTTTGTCAACCACCTTTCTTCACGAACCTGTACAGGGCGAACGCTATCAGCCCCGCTATGAGGAACCCGAGGGCCCATGCGTAGCTCATGTACCACGGGGGAGGCCCCCAGTCGTAGGAGGGGAGGGTCAGGACGGGGCTCTTGAAAGGGTAAGGTATCGCCCCGCTCCCCAGGTAGACGCCCTGGTGGTGCGTCCCGAAGAACTCTGCCGCGCCCATGAGGAAGTACTTGTCGCCGTCCCCGTCGTTCCACGTGACGTCCACGGCGTACCACCCCCCGTCGTCCATAAGGACGTAGTTCCATGCGTGGTCGGCCATGTTCGCCAGGGCGGTTCCCTCGACAATCGCGCACTGTATCCCCTCCCTCTCGCACAGGAGAAGGAACGCCTTGGAGTAGCCGAGGCACACCGCGAGGTGGTCGGGGTCGACGAACACCCCGTACGCGTCGGAGGAGTACGGGCTCTCCTCGGGCTCCCCGAAGCCGGGGTCGTACCTTGCGAGCTTGGTTATGTAGTTGTTTATGTCAAGGACCTTGCCGCGGGCCGTCTCGCTGTCGGTGGAGAACTCGTCCAGCGCGGCGTTCAGGTCGTCCAGCATCTTCTGTATGCCCTGGAACTCCTCGGTTTCGGGATCCTTGGGGTATTTGTCGAAGGAGACCGTCAGGGACACGGATGCCACAGTCGCCGTGTTGCCTGAGGCCGTCATGTCGAAGTCGTACGTGATATAGCTCATCCTCCAGCCCCAGTACGCCATCGGCGACTCCAGCCTGAGCGCCTTGAACGCGTTGTCGACGGCCAGCTTGGCCTGCCCCAGGACGTACGCCTCCGCGGCGTCGGGGCCGTCCGCAGTCGCGGTCAGCGCTATCGGGAACGGGACGAAGAGGCCGACGTCGTCGGCGCCCGCCGATTCCATGGCATCGAAAATGGCCCGGCCGTTGGCGTCCAGCTGGTCGCGGTACGGGACGAACACGTAGGACGGCTCGTCGGTCTCGTCGGGGACATCTGGCTCCTCCGCCGACACCGGCAAGGCGGCAGGGAGGGCGAACGCGGCCGCGAAGAACAGGGCCATCATAACCAACAGGGGCCTTCTCATATTTCCCTCTGTTACTCCATATTAATGCCGTATTTAAACTAAATGGCCCCGCCGCCGACGAACGCATAAATAAGCCCTGCCCGATAGAGAGCAGTCCATGAGGGTCGAGGAGCTAGACGTTGACAAGGGGATCCGGGACGTCCTTGCCGGGATCGGGCTGTCGGAGCTGTACCCCCCGCAGGCGGAGGCGCTGCCGATCGCGCTGTCGGGGAGGAGCCTGGTCGCATCGATGCCCACGGCGAGCGGCAAGTCGCTCATCGGCTACATACCGGCCGTCAGCACCGTGCTGAGGGACGGCGGGAAGGCGCTGTACATAGTGCCGCTCAAGGCCCTCGCGTCGGAGAAGAGGGACGACCTCGAGAAGTTCGCGCCGCTGGGCGTCAAGGTCATGATGAGCTCGGGGGACCTGGACTCCGACGACGGGAGGCTCGCGGAGGCGGACATCATAGTCGCCACTTCCGAGAAGGCCGACTCCATGATGCGCCACGGGAGCAGGTGGATGGAGGGGGTGAGGCTGGTGGTCGCCGACGAGATACACCTGATCCACGACCCGGGCAGGGGCCCCACCCTGGAGATGGCGCTGACGAAGCTCATGCGCAGGAACAGGGGCATGCAGGTGATCGCGCTTTCCGCCACGATCTCCAACGCGGAGGACCTCGCGCGCTGGCTGGATGCGGAGCTCGTGACCAGCGGCTGGCGGCCCACGCCGCTGAGGGAGGGCGTCTACCTCGACGGGGAGATATCGTTCGACGAGGGGGAGCCGGTGGAGGTCCCCCAGAGCAAGGACCACATCTGGGACATGATACGGCAGACCGTCGCGGAAGGGGGGCAGTGCATGGTATTCGTCAACACCCGGAGGTCCACGGAGTCCCTCGCGGCCAACTACTCCAAGAAGATGGGCGCCCTCGCCGGGAGGGAGCTGTCCGAGAGGGAGGCGGAGGCCCTCGAGGGGGACTCCGAGTCGACGTCCATGGGCAGGAAGCTGCTGTCCTGCGTCAAGTGCGGGATGGCGTTCCACAACGCAGGCCTCACGTACGGCCAGAGGAGGCACGTGGAGGAGGGCTTCCGCGCAGGGGACATAAAGTGCATCGTTGCGACCCCCACCCTCGCCGCCGGCATAAACCTGCCCGCCAGGAGGGTCATCGTGAGGGACACCCACAGGTACGAGTCCAACGCAGGGAACGTCCCCATATCGGTCATGGAGGTGAAGCAGATGTGCGGGAGGGCGGGCAGGCCCGGGTACGACCCCTACGGGGAGGCGGTGCTCGTCGCCAAGAACGCGATGGACTCCGAGCGCCTCATGAGGGACTACGTCAGGCACGACATCGAGAGGCTGACGTCGAAGCTCAACAACGAGGCCGTGCTCAGGAGCCACATCCTGGGGCTTATAGCCACGGGCGACGCGGACACGGAGGAGGGCATAGTGGATTTCATGCGGGGCACGTTCTTCGGCAACACGTCCCAGATGTACGGGATAGAGAGCGTCGTCGAGGGCGTGGCGGACTTCCTCGAGGGGGAGGGCATGGTGGCCAGGGAGGGCGGGTCGCTGCGGGCCCTCCCCTTCGGGAAGAGGGTGTCCGACCTGTACATCGACCCGAAGTCGGCGGTCATCCTGAGGGACGCGGCCATGGGGATCGGCGACGGGACGGACGACCTGGTGATACTCCACGCCGTCGCTTCCACCCCCGACGTCCTCGGCATATACCCAAAGAAGGCCGACGCCGAGAT
Organism: Methanomassiliicoccaceae archaeon; assembly: GCA_009776625.1. GTDB lineage: Archaea > Thermoplasmatota > Thermoplasmata > Methanomassiliicoccales > Methanomethylophilaceae > Methanoplasma. Next base: position 6,702 of record WRNL01000019.1, read on the forward strand.
GCTCTCCGCGCTGGCGGCCGAGTACGAGGAGGACTTCCTGGTGACGCCGGAGGACTCGGGCGGCGGCTACGAGGGCTTCATGAGCGACCTGAAGGTTGCCGTCCTGATGGACGACTGGATCAACGAGGTCCCCGAGGAGACGATCACGTCGTCCCTCGGCGTCGGGCCGGGGGACATAAGGTCCAGGGTGGAGATGTTCGACTGGCTCCTCTACTCCATGAACGAGGTGGCGTACATCTTCAAGCCGGAGGCGTCGAGGAGGGTCAGGCCGCTCCTCACCCGCGTGCGCTACGGCGTGAGGGAGGAGCTGCTGGGCCTCGTTTCCTTCAGGGGGGTGGGTAGGGTCAGGGCGCGGACGCTCTTCGACGCCGGCATACGCTCGAAGTCGGACGTCATCGCCGCCGACGCGGACGTCCTGGCGAGGCTGCCGAGGATCGGCCCCGCCCTCGCGCAGAGCATGAAGGCCCAGTCCGGGGGCGCCCAGGGCAGGGGGGCGTCGCGCCTGGACGAGGAAGAGGAGCGCATGCTGGACAAGATGGCGGAGGAGTCCGCCAGGGAGCAGGCGGGCCAGACGGATGCCAAGAGGCAGTCGAGGATACATGACTACTGAGGACCCGCCGTTCTAACTCCCTGCCACGTGAAGGGGAGGGGATGAGTGCCATATTCTGCACTGATTGTACCGTTGCGATATTCCAGACGATCCAACTCCCATTGCAGTTATTGGGTCGCGGGGTCTTTGGGACAGGGCGTCCCTCACAACTTTTAGATACGGCACCCACATACATGCCCGTATGCCCTCGCCACGGCCGCTTCCTGCCACGGAGCAGGCTACTGTCCGCGGGCCATCCGGTGAGACAATGATCAGGACGTTCCCGATACACACGCCGCGCCTCTGCCTCAGGCGGTTCGAGGTCAGCGACGCCCCGGAGGCCTACGACAGGTGGATGTCTGACAGCGACGTGACGGAGTTCCTCACCTGGGATCCCCACGGGTCCCCGGAGGAGTCGGAGAGGGTGATACTCGCCTGGGTGCAGGCCTATGCGCTGGGGACGTTGGACTGGTGCATCTCCCTCAGGCAGGACCATGCCCCCGTCGGCAGCATAACCGCCGTGCAGGACTTCCCAGGGAGGGGGTACTGCGAGCTGGGGTACTGCATCGCGAAGGACATGTGGGGCAAAGGGTACATGACCGAGGCGGTCAGGGCGGTCACGGGGTTCATATTCCAGGACGCCCGCTACGACTGGGTGCAGGCGAGGTGCGACGCGGAGAACCACGGGTCGAGGAGGTGCCTCGAGAAGAGCGGCTACACCCATGCGGCCGAGGTCTGGCTCCCATCCCCGAAAGGGAGGCGCGAGGTGAGGCTCTATCACGTCATGAGGGTCTGCCGGGGGGACATGCCCAGGATGTGACCCCATGACGAACGAGGACTACATGAAATGCCGCACATGCAGGTTCTGCATCCACTCCCAGGGCGACTGGGTGTGCTCCGCTGAAGGCAGGCCCACCGCCAGCGGCGGCACGTGCGGCAGGTACAGGCCCGGCTCCTGCGAGAACTGCAACAGCCTGGTCTCGTCTGGAGGGAAGACGCTGTGCGGGGCCACGGGGGAGGAGGCGTACGTCCTGAGCGTCTGCTCCCTCTACGACCCGTCCGGGAGGAGGTCAGTATGAGGCGTTCCTCGTCCTGCGGCGGCCGAAGGCGTTCTTCAGCGTCGCCCGCGCCTCGCTCGTGCCGGACATGACCCTCCTGGCGGAGTCCGGTATGCCGTGGTAGACGATGTTGTCAGCCACCCCCGTGCCGGACGCCATCCTGCCCCTCACGGCGGAGTACGACGACTGGAGGCCGCCGATGGCGCCGTTGAGGGAGTCGGATAGCCGGTACAGGTTGTCCTCTATGAACCGGGCCTTGTTCCTGAACGCGCCCCCTCCCGCCAGCAGGGGGTTGTACGTCCCGTTGACGAAGTCCTCGTCGAGGTCGTCTATCGCGTCCATCAGGTACACAGCGGCGCACAGCCCCGTGAAAAGCCCCTCCAGGTCCTCCCCGGCCTCCTCCCCGGCGATGTCCATGAGGGGGCGGGACAGGGACCTGCCGAACGCCTCCCCCATCCGCATCGCGTCGGGGCACCCCGCCATCTCCATTCCCCTGAGTTCCTCGAAGCCCTTGCCGACTGCCCCGTCGTAATCGGGGTATTCCCTCTCCGCCCTCGATATCGCCCGCCCCAGCAGGAGGGAGGCACCGCGGCTCTTGACGCTGGGCCCGTCGCACTCGTCGTCGGCCAGCTCCCATTTCGTGAGCAGTATGGTGTAGGCGGCCATCTTCCTGAAGAGGTCGGAGTCCGCCGCCGGCTTCTCGAGGACGCACAGGAGGGGGTTCCCCGCCCCTTTGGGAGGGGCGCCCCCTCCCAGGACGGAGTTCAGCACGATCGTGTTGAAGGTCATGTCGTAGTTGACCGCCGTGGTAGAGGCTATGCCGTACCCCGACCTCAGCTGGTGGCACGTCTCGCAGTAGTACCTCCTGTACGCCGAGAGGTCCGAGGGGGACAGCCTGCTGTAGAGGGGCACTGTGTAGCCGAACATGTGATCCGCAGGCACATGAGAGGTTCAGGAATTTAATACTGCGTCCCAGGGTAGGTGCCCGCAAGCCGTCCTGCCGAAGACGACGCGGCAGACGGCCCAGCGGGAGACGAAGGGGTCAATTTTGTCGCCGCTGGCGACAAAGCTCCCCCGCATGCATATAGCGTCCGTTGCTGGGCGCAGCCTGGTCTTTTCCGGAAGAGGCTCGTCCCGTATGCCCCAAACCCCCTCCCTGGCAGGCGCCAGCCGACTTTCGTTATGGGGGAAAGGCAAACATTACGCAGAATAGTTAATATACCCTTAAACGGTACGCCGGATGGGCCTATCCGGCAGGATAGGCAGGTGAGAACATGTCCCCTGGTGCAAAGACCATCGAAAGCCTGACCGCATTGTATATGAACCAGTCGCCGGCGGCGTTCACGGCGTTCGCCATGCATGCCAAGGCGCCGAACGACTACTCGAAGCGCGTCGACGAGGCGGAGCACGGCGGCGCCCCCGAGTGCGACTACCCCTGCTGCAACGACAGGGGGTGCTGCTCGTCCGGATGGTGGTACGCTGGCCTCGGGGGTTGCGTGGTCGTGTGCTGCGCGTTCTGCTGCTACATAACCAACGGGTTCAACGGCGCATGGCCGTACTGGCCCTTCTGAGCCGGGCATGAGGCCGTTCATCTCCGTCGTGGTGAAGCCGACGCTCGAGTGCAACATCGGCTGCAGGCACTGCTACCACACGCCCGAGGAGAGGTCCCCTGCGAGGATGAGCATAGATGTCCTGGACGACCTATTCAAGAAGCTCTCCGAGGAGTACGAGTCCGTGTGGTTCGTGTGGCACGGCGGGGAGCCGCTGCTCATGCCGCTGGGCTTCTACAAGGACGCCGTCGCCCTTCAGGAGAGGCATTTCGGGAAGAACTCGCACAGGGTGGGCAACACGATACAGACCAACGGGACGCTCCTCGACAGGAGGCTCGTCGGGTTCTGCAAGGAGAAGATGATCAACATAGGGGTGTCCTTCGAGGGCCCCTACAACGACGCCCTCAGGGAGAGGACGGAAGAGGTGAGGGGCAACCTGGAGCGCTTGGGCCGCAAGGAGGGCGCGTTCTCGGTCAGCTCCACGATATCGGCGGGGACCGCCTCCAGGCAGAGGGAGATATACGACTATTTCAGGGACAACAAGGCCGCCGTGTCCTTCTCGCCGGTGATACCGGCGGGGTGCGCCGCATGCGGCGGCATGACGCCGGACGCGGAGGAGTACATAAGGTCGAGCATCGAGTGCTTCGACGCATGGCTCCTCGACAGGGACGCGCAGGCGCCGCTAGTCCCCCACTACCTTTACGTGCTCAGCGCCCTCGGCGAGCCGGCGGAGTCGGACTGCGCCCACGCCTCATGCCTCACCAAGTGGATATGCGTCTACCCCAACGGGGACATGTACCCCTGCGGCAAGGGATGCCCCCCCGAGTTCAGGCTCGGGAACCTGTCCGAGTTCGGCAGGGTGTCGGACGCTTTCCTCACGGAGGGGTTCGGCAGGATCCTGGAGGGCTCGGTGAAGAGGAGGGAGGCATGCATGGCGGGGTGCGGCCTGTACGGGTACTGCAACGGGGGGTGCGCCGTCGACGCGCACTACGAGACGGGCATCGACAGGAACGGGGGCGACTCCTGCAGGATCTTCAAGGCCGTGTTCGGACACGTCCTGTCGACCGTGCAGGGGATAACCGAGGCGCGCCCGGACCTCTCCCGGTACAACAGGTTTGTGAGGGACGCCGTCATGGGCAGGCTGGTCAACCCCCGCATAGGGGCGCCGTGACCCCCCCTCACCACTTGTCGTCCGCGCCGATCGTGTCTATGTCGTACGGGGTGCGCTGGTAGACGTAGTAGTTCAGCCAGTTCGTGAACAGCAGGGTCGCATGCGCCCTCCAGCTCATGGGGGGGTCCTTCTCCGGGTCGTCGCAGGGGAAGTAGTTCTCCGGGACGCAGGGGCCGAGCCCTTTCTTCGTGTCCCTGTCGTACTCGTACGCCAGCGTGCCCGGGTCGTACTCGGAGTGGCCGGTCACGAACACCTGCCCCCCTTTTTCCGACGTCACTATGCCGACACCTGCCATCTTGGACTCCGCGATGATGTGGAGGCGGGGGTTGCGGTTGATGTCGACCGCCCTGACCTCGGTGTGCCTGGAGTGCGGCATGTTGAAAGCGTCGTCGAACCCCCTGATGAGCGGCTCGTCCCTCACGTTTATGGTGTGGCAGAACACGCCGGAGATCTTCTTGTCAAGGGGGTACTTCGGCACCTTGTAATGGTGGTACAGGCCCGCCTGGGCGCCCCAGCATATGTGGAGGGTGGAGTTCACGTTCTTCAGGGACCAGTCCATTATCGCGCACAGCTCCTTCCAGTAGTCGACCTCCTCGAAGCCGATGCTCTCGACCGGGGCGCCGGTTATTATCATGCCGTCGAACTTGCTGTCCTTGACCTCGTCGAAGGTGTAATAGAACTTGTCCAGGTACTCCTGCGACGTGTTCTTCGAGTCGTGGGTCGCCGTCTGCAGGAGCGACACGTCGATCTGCAGCGGGGTGTTGCTGAGCAGCCTGAGGATCTGGATCTCGGTGTCTATCTTCGTGGGCATGAGGTTCAGGATCAGGATCTTCATCGGGCGTATGTCCTGGGCCGATGCCCGCCCCTCCCTCATGACGAATATGTTCTCCGACTCGAGCGTCGCGCCCGCCGGCAGGTCGTCAGGTATGTTTATGGGCATGATAATCCTCCCTACGCCCAGGATGTTACGCCCCGGCCCTATTTATCCTTTTTCGGGAGGGGGCGGCGCTGCTGGCCCGACGCCCGCCGGCATCGCGGGCGCCCTCTCAGTACTCTATGCCTTTCCTGGCACGCACGCCCTTGTCGAAGGGGTGTTTCACCAGCGTCATCTCCGTCACGAGGTCGGCGTACTCCACTATCTCCTTCGGGGCGCCCCTGCCCGTGAGCACTATCTCTATGTTGGCCGGCCTGCCCTCGAGCATCCCGACGACCTCCGCCGGGTCCAGGAGCTTCCAGCTCATGGCGTTGTTGACCTCGTCCAGTATGACGAGGTCGTACTTCCCCGAGTAGATCTCGTCCCTGGCCCTCTGGAGCGTGTCCTGGGCGACCTTTATGTCCCTCTCCTTGGGGACCTTCGAGACCATGTGGTCGAGGCCCAGCGGCAGTATGGTGAAGTTCGGGAACCTCTCGGCGGAGACGTGCTCCCCGTAGTTCTCGGGCGGTTTGAGGAACTGGATCATAAGGACCTCCAGCCCGCGCCCTGCCGCCCTGAAGCCGAGGCCCAGCGACGCCGTGGTCTTCCCTTTCCCGTTCCCGGTGTAGACATGCACCAGGCCCAGCTCCTTCTTGGTCTCAATGGGTATGTCGCTCATCTTATCCCGTATGAATCCGGTTCTTGGAATTAAACCTATTGTTATTAATAAGCGGATTATAATGCGGGCTTATGGAGTCACCCCCTGCTTATACGTCCCTTGAGATGAGGACGGTCCTCATCGCCTGTTGCGCAGGGGTGTTCATCATGCCCCTCATGAGCACGATGATGAACCTGGCGCTCCATCCGATAGGCATCGAGTTCGAGGTGGGCTCCAAGTCCCTGGCGATGGTCAATACCACGTTCCTCCTGGCATCCGTCATCGTGATGGTCCCCCTGGCTAAGGTGTCCGACATCATCGGCAGGAGGAAGGTTTTCGTGGCAGGCCTTATCATAACCCTCGCGTCGGCCCTGGCGGGGGGTTTCTCCCCGAACTTCGAGGTCCTTCTGGCCATGAGGTTCATCATGGGGGCGGGCTCGGCCGCGCTGTCCGTGTCCAGCGTCGCGATGCTCACGGAGGTGTTCCCAATCGAGAGGAGGGGCTGGGCGATAGGCGTGCAGTCGACGTTCATCTACCTGGGCATCGCCGTCGGCCCCGCCCTCGGGGGGTTCATCTGCGAGTTCCTCGACTGGAGGTACCTGTTCTTCTTCATGGTCCCCTTCGTGCTGATCGCCCTGGCATACATACTCAGGTTCAAGAGGGAGGTCATATCCGAGGCCTCCGCGAGCATGGACTACCGCGGCGCGCTGCTGTACGGCGCGACCATCTCGCTCACCATGTACGGCGTGATAAGCCTCCCGGAGCTGTGGGCTCTGCCGCTCATCGCCGCCGGCCTGGCCATGCTGGCCGTGTTCATACGGGCGATGAAGAGGTCTGCCTCCCCCGTCCTGGACCTCGGCGTGTTCCGGTTCAAGGTGTTCTCCAGGGCGTGCATCGCGGCGTACACCAACTACGCCTCGTCCTACTCCGTGTCGTTCTTCCTGGCGCTGTACCTCCAGAGCGTCGGCGGGCTCACGCCCATGCGGGCCGGGCTCATCCTCCTCATACAGCCGGTGGTCCAGGTCCTGCTGACGGCGAAGTTCGGGAGCTACTCCGACAGGATAGCGGACAAGCGGGTGCTGCCCACGGGCGGCATGGTCCTGACCTGCGCCGCAGTGTTCATGATAATGTTCATGGGGACGGCCCCCGACTACCTGTACATAGCGGCGGTGCTGGTGCTTCTCGGCGTGGGGTACGGGATGTTCTCCGCCCCCAACACGAACGCGATAATGTCGTCGGTCCCCCCGAGGCACCGCGGCGAGGCGTCCGGCATGATCGCCGTCGTGAGGCAGATAGGGATGATGACGAGCATGAGCGTCGCCATGTGCTGCATAGCCCTCATAATGGGCTCTGCCGACAACATCGTCGCCCCCTACGAGGACTTCATCGACGTGATCAGGGCCGCGTTCGCCATATGCCTAGCCATGTGCGTCGCGGGGACGGTCCTCTCATGGTTCAGGGGGGAGGGGGGGCGACGGCAGGGCGGCTCCCCAATGACCCAGAGGTTTAGTTATCCCTAACTTTTCACAATTCTGGAAAACTGTAAATACCTCATAAGGGCATCGTAACCCGATGACGGACGCGGCTTCCCTCGAGAACTACAACTTCCAGAAGATAGTGGTCACAGTGGGGGCCGCCCTCCTGGTGATCAAGTTCGCGGCGTACTTCATAACCAACTCCGTCGCGATATTCACGGACGCGGTCGAGAGCATCGTCAACGTCGCCGCCGGGGCCATCGGGCTGTATGCCCTGTTCCTGTCCGCCAAGCCGGCGGACAGGTCGCACCCCTTCGGCCACGGCAGGGTCGAGCTGATATCCGCGTCGGTGGAAGGCGCCATGATAACGGTCGCGGGCGTCCTGATCATCTTCGAGGCGGTCAACAACATACTGGACCCGAAGGGGATATCGGCGCTGGACACGGGCCTCATACTGATAATCGCCGCCGCCGCCGTGAACTTCCTGGTGGGCACGACCGCGATAAGGAAGGGGAGGAAGAACAGGTCGGTCGCCCTGGAGGCCAGCGGGAAGCACCTCGTGACGGACACGGTCTCCTCCGTCGGGATAATAATGGGGCTCTCCGCCGTGTACCTGGGGGAACTCCTCGGCCATGACATATCCATCCTGGACCCGGTCATGGCCCTGCTGTTCGGGGCGTTCATAATAATAACCGGGGCGGGCGTGATAAAGAAGGCCATGGACGGGATCATGGACAAGGCCGATGCCGGGATACTCATGAAGGCGGTCGCGTGCCTGAACGAGCACAGGTCCGAGGCGTGGATCGACATACACAACCTCCGCGTCATAAAATACGGGAGCAGGCTCCACATCGAGATGCATGTCACCCTGCCGTTCGACATGACGATCTCGGAGATGGAGGAGGAGAACCGCTGCCTGCACGAGTACGTGGCGTCCATCTTCGGGGGGTCGGCGGAGCTCGTCATGACGCCGGAGCCCTGCAAGGAGTTCTCCTGCATCCACTGCAGCAGGGACTGCGGCGCCAGGCGTGCGGAGTTCATCGAGAGGATAAACTGGAACGTGGACCTGCTGGCGCAGGAGCGCCAGCACGCCTACGGGAACCATGTGGTCATCAGGGACATAAAGTGAGGGGGTCTGGCAGGACGCCCATGTGGTATGAGATGAAAACGCCCCCATGGCAGTCCAGGTAAAATATAACTATCTTTTCGCAAGTTACCTTGTCATGGTCAGAAAGCAGGAAGACGTTCCAGAGGAGATTTCGAAAATGGGGCAGGAGGGGTGGTATTCCGGACTCAGCGACCAGGACAAGGTGAGGCTGGGGAGATACGTCGGCGGTTCTGACACGTCATCCTGGTCGGGCTTCTGCCTCTCGGTCTCGAGGAGGGCGGTCTCAGAGGAGAATTACCCAGTGTCCATCATAGTCGGCGAGAGCGCCCTCGGCGGCGATGTCACGGGGATTGAGAGGTTCGAGATGCTGGAGGAGATAATCCCTGCCTACTTCGGCATGGGGAGGTACGACGACTGCATGAGGTGCTGCGAGGAGGGCCTCGCGCTTATCCCTGGTGTTATGGAAGGGCTCAGGGCCAGGAACGGCGGCTCCCTCCCCGAGAGGGTGCAGTGCCGCAACTACACCGTGAACGTCCTGATCGGGGCGCGCGGGGACTACGAAGCCGCCGACAGGGCCCTGGACAGGTTCCTAGAGATGGGGCTGATATCGGAGGAGGACGTGGCGTACAGGAAACAGAGCCACAAGGTGCACAGGCTCCAGAGGGCGTTCGACGGGATATTCTCCTCGACCGTCAGTGGCCGATGACGTCCTTCCACAGAACCATCGGCAGGATGTCGATGGCCGGCTCCTCGTAAGGGTGGACCCGCCTTATCGCCAGCACCACGTCTTTCAGGTCCCCGGCCGTCACCGCGAAGTCGATGCGGAGCTCGTCCTCGACGCTCACCTCCCCCGGCCTGCCGATGAACGGGTCCGACCCTTCCAGCGACCTCCACGTGCCCTTCGCCTCCATTATCGAGAACGCCCTGTCGTAGCCGGGGTACATCTGCCCCATGGAGCCGTTGACGGCGTCCATGAGCTCGTCCTTGTAGCCCGGGGGTATCGCCACGGATATCTTGTACGCCGCCGGCTCCATGCCGTCAGCCCTCCGACGGGGCGTGCCGGCGGTCGAGGTTCCCGAGGAGGTCGTCTATCTCCGCCAGCCTCTGCT
>WRNL01000020.1 GCA_009776625.1 Methanomassiliicoccaceae archaeon
CGTCCGCTTTCTCGGCGTCGGCGGCATCCCTGGGCGGAATCGCGGCGGGGGGCTCGGCCACGTTCACCGTCGCGCCCGTCAGGGGGCTCGCGCCAGGGACATACGCGGCGACCGTCACGGTCGGCCCGGCGGCCGGCAACGGCAACCCGGTAACGCCGGCGACCGCTGACTTCAGCTTCNCCGTCACTGCCGCCGTCGTGCCCCCCACGCCGCAGTACGTCATAACCGCGACCGCCGGCACGGGAGCCGTCATCGCCCCTGCGGGGGCGGTGAGCGTGTCGCGTGGCGACGACCAGAGGTTCGACTTCTCCGCCGAGCCCGGATACCGCATATCGGCGGTGATCGTGGACGGGAGGTACCTGACGCAGAGGAGCGTCGGCGACGGCTCCTACGTGTTCCCCAACGTGCGGATGAACCACTCCATCGAGGTCCAGGCGGCCGACTCCGCAGAGGATGCCGTCATCCTGACGATAACGGTGGTGGAGGGCAAGGGGCGTGCGGAGTTCAGCGTGAACGGCGGTGACTACCAGGCCTACGAGTCGGAGGCCCTCGTCCCGGCGCACTCGGACATAGCCGTCAGGGCACACGGGGACTTCGGGTACAGGTTCGTCGAATGGCGGGCGGGGGCGGAGGCTTACTCCGACCCCGACGTGTCCTTCGGCGACGTGACGGCGTCCCTGAGCCTGGACCTGTACTTCAAGCAGGACCTCACTGTATGGTGGGTGGTCGTGATAGTGCTGCTGGCGCTGGCGGGGCTCCTGCTGTGGTTCTTCCTGTTCTACAGGAGGTACTACGTCGTCCACATACAGGCGTACTCCGCCATAGAGGGCAAGGACAGGGTCCATAGGAAGAGCCCGTACGCCTTCTCTGTGGGCAACGGGTACTCCGGCGCGGTGGCATACCGTGTCAGGGCGGACGGGGAGTGGGGGCTCGTGTTCCCAGGGGAGGACGGGTCGTACGTCATCCCGAGGGGGGNGGCGACAGGCGACCTGTACATAGAGGACCGCCCTTGAAAACCATTTCAACGGCGGGGCTGTGCCCCGCCGTTTTCTTTACCGCCCCCCATGAGCCTGAAGGGTGCAGATTATAAGACGGGCATCACTGCCGGAACGATGCGACTACGTAGCAGTTCTGCAAATTTGCATTCTGAGGAAATCCCCCGTCCGCATCGAATGTCTGAACCGCCTCCAATATGATGCCGCAATGCCTGACAATCGCCTCGATACGCCTCGTGTCACGCCTCATATACGAGCCTCCTGTCGCGAAGCACCTCTTGCAGGAAATCATCGCTCAGCCGCGCCCCTGACGTCACAATGTCCACGCCGCTCCCGAGCGTCTCTTCAAGCTCCCTGTGCAACCCACAGAGCGCCAGACCCCTGATCCGCCCCCGGATGACATAGAAGTCGTAGTCGCTGATCACCGAATTGTCGCCCCGCGCCCTCGACCCGAACAGGTATATCCCGTCTGCGCCGTATTTCTCGGCGATGGGCGTGACTATCCTGCACAGCTCCTCGAAACTGAGATCGCCCTTCGGCTCTTCCATGCCCATGGGCGACATATTGGCGGGACAGTCTATAACAGTTTTTATCGGGCAGTTCTGCGCTGATTGTGTTCCAGACGGGAATCCACAACAGGGATGTACCGAGTGGGCCCGCCGGGAATCGAACCCGGGTGCTCGGCTCCGAAGGCCAAGAGGATGGTCCGCTACCCCACGAGCCCCATTTCCCATACAACACGCACTGGTTATTTAGGGTTGGGGATAAAACCCTATATTGGGGAACCCATTTACGGCCGATGCCCAGAATTGTGATGAACCACGGCGCGGGAGGGGAGGCCATGCAGGAGTTCCTCTCTAAGCACATCGTGCCCCATTTCCCTAAAGCGAGCTCGGACGTCCCCTTGGACTCCATGGACGACTCTGCGGTGATCGACGGCATAGTCCTCACCATCGACGGGCATACCGTGGACCCCCTGATCTTCCCCGGCGGCGACATAGGGCGGCTCTCCGTCTCAGGGACGGTCAACGACATAGCCGTCATGGGCGCGACGCCCGTAGCGATCGCATGCTCCCTCATCCTGGAGGAGGGGCTGGACATGGACACCGTCGACAGGATCATGGAGAGCATGGGCAGGACATCCATGGAATGCGGCGTGCCGATAGTCACGGGCGACACCAAGGTCATGGGGGCCGGGACGCTGGACAAGATGGTGGTGACCACGTCGGCTGTGGGCAGGAGGTCCGAGCTGCTGGATGGCAACCTGGCCATAGCCTCCCAGTGCAGGGCGGTGAAGGACAGGTGGTGCACGGACTCCAACCTCGCCCCCGGCGACGTGATAATCGTGTCGGGGACCATGGGGGACCACGGCGTAGCCATCCTCTCCTCCAGGGAGGGGTACGGCTTCGAGAGCGAGGTAGAGAGCGACGTCGCCCCCTTGAACAAGATGATAGCGGAAGGCCTGAGGGCAGGGGGGATCGTGTCGATGAAGGACCCCACCCGGGGGGGCCTTGCCAACACGCTCAACGAATGGTGCTCCAAGTCCCGCGTGGGGATCGAGGTCGAGCAGGCCTCCATACCCGTCAGGGAAGGGGTGGCGGGCGCCTGCGACCTGCTCGGCATCGACCCGCTCAGCATAGGGAACGAGGGGAAGGCGGTCATAGGGTGCGTCCCCGACCTGGCGGAGGACGTCCTTAAGGCGATAAGGGGCATCCCGGAGGGGAGGGACGCCGCCATCATAGGCGTGGCCAAAGAGGGCAACAGGAGGGTCGTCATGAGGACGGAGGTGGGGGGGAGGAGGATACTGGAGCCCCCCTCCGGGGACCCTGTGCCGAGGATATGCTGACGCCCGCCAGCGGCCCGTAGAAAGAGATATAAGGTATTACGTATAACATCGGCTCGGCGATTGAATGGTAACTTTTCTCCCTTTCCCAGGATACAGGCCAGCGTTGAACGGCGACGAAAGGATAGAGGACCGCATATCCCCCCCTTACGACGTGATCGGGAAGGAGTACCTGAGGGTGCTCCAGGACCGCCGCAACAACGTCACCAACCTCACACTGAAACCCGACGTCGACAGGAAGTACAAGGGCTCCAGGAAGGAGCTCGACAGGATGACGTCCGACGGGAGCCTGAGGCAGGACCCGGACTCGTTCTACCTCTACGAGCAGGTCTTCGACGACCACGGCGTGAAGAAGACGAGGGTGGGGCTGGTCGGCATCCTCAAGACGGAGCGCTACGAGGACGGGGGCATCGTCCCACACGAGGAGACCTTCTCCAAGGTCAAGGAGGACCGCCTCAACCTGCTAAGGGACATGGAGGCGCACCTGGAGTCCATCTTCTGCGTATACGAGGGGCTGAGCCCCGGGCTCTACAGGGAGGCGTGCGACAGGGCCAGGCTGATCTACAGGCATATGGACGGGAGCGGCGTCGACCACAGGTTCCACATCATAGACGACAAGGGCGTCCAGGAGAGGATAACCTCCGAGCTGGGGGAGCAGAAGGTGCTGATCGCGGACGGCCACCACAGGTACGAGACAGCGCTGAGCTACTCCCAGGAGAACCCGGGCGACGAGAGGAAGGGCTACGTCCTGGCGACGCTCGTCGCAGCGGGCGACGAGGGGCTCGTCGTGTGGCCGACCCACAGGCTCGTCAGCTCGACAGGGGTGCCCGCCGAGGACGCCGAGAAGGCGATTATGCAGTCCATGGAGACGGAGGAGGTCACGGAGGCCAGGATGGAGTCCGACCTGAAGTCCTGGACGATGGGGCTCATGTTCAAGGACGGGAGGCGTTTCCTCGCCAGGCACGAGGGCGGGCAAGGGGGGCTCTGGGATCTCGACACGTACGTGGTGCAGGAACTGGTCCTGAACGGGGCCTACCGCCATGACGAGGGGATGTCGACGGTGGAGTACGAGGCGGAGTACCAGAATGTTAAGAGGATGATGCTGGAGGGGGGGCGCGACCTGGCCATCGTCCTGAACGACCCCAGCCTGGAAACCATATGGGGCCTGTCCATGAAAGGCGTGAGGACACCGAAGAAGACGACGTTCTTCTATCCGAAGGTGTGGTCCGGCTTCGTTCTATACAAGATGGCCTGACGGAATAATTGGGACAATGGAGCCGCTGATGGGAATTGAACCCACGGCCTACGCCTTACCAAGGCGTCGCTATACCCCTTAGCTACAGCGGCGTGTTTGGACAGTCAAGGGCAACATCGCTATAAAGCTTTCTGGTGGCCACGGCACGCATGAAGTCACAAGTCCGTGGCTGGCATCCCGCCCGCGGGCTGGCGGGCCGTCGCGTTTCCACCCAAATCCCGCAAGAGGCAGGAATAACGCACGTCGCCTCACTTATAGGTTAATAGGTTACATTAGCTCGGGCCCCTGACCGGTTTCAGGCCAGCCATGGAACAAACATTTAAACGCAGGGGAATACACTACGAACCAGGTGGACTCTGTGGTAAGGTACAAGAGCGAGGTTCTGAAGGTATCCTTCAAGCTCATCACGTCCTCGATAAGCGAGGGGGAGGTCGTGGAGATGGACGAGCTGATAAACCAGAGGGCGAAAGAGGGCTGGGAGCTCGTCACATATTCCTTCATGGGCGGCGGCGGCAGCGATTTCGGTAGAGGCATACTGTTGACGTTCAAAAGGGACTGAGCCGCCCCCCGTCCGGCTTATCCGCCGCGCGGCGGCGCATTATGAGATGCTTTATATAAACCATCCGATTCTATATAAGGGATCCAAATGGCAAGCGTAATCAGACAAGCAGTGGTGTACCTGAGCGGCGCTCAGATCACGAGGTCGCAGACCTTCAAACTCAAAAGCGGGACGAACAAGGTGGCGTTCAGCGACCTCCCGCTGGATATGAACGGGCGGAGCGTCACCGCCGCCTCCGACGGGAGGTGCGTCGTCCTGTCCGTTTCGTACGACACCGTCTACAAGAGGACGGAGAACAAGCGGATATCGGACCTCTACGCAAAGCTGGAGAAGCTCAAGGACGACCTGAAGCTGGAGAAGGCCATGTTCAGCGTGCTCTCGGAGGAGGAGAACCTGGTGAGGAAGAACGCCCAGACCCCCGACGGGAGGATGTTCAGGTCCGAGGACATGAAGGCGGCCGTCCTCTTCTTCAGGGAGAGGATGGCCTCCCTGTGCGAGGAGAAGTTCGAGTCGCAGAAGAGGATCGACAAGCTCACGCAGGACATATCCAAGACGGGGGCGCAGATAGGCACGGACGACCAGGGCGGGAAGAGGGCTCAGGTGGAGATCGAGGTGCATTGCGCCGGCGACACGGAGTCCGAGCTCACGATATCCTATTTCATCAGCAGCGCGAGGTGGATGCCCTACTACGACATAAGGGTGGGCGAGGTCGGGGGCCCCCTGAGCCTCGCCTCCAAGGCCACCGTGTTCCAGAGCACGGGGGAGGACTGGAACAGCGTCGACATGGTGCTCTCCACAGGGAACCCGTCGCTGGGCGGCGACCTGCCCGAGATGAAGCCGTGGTTCATAGACTTCTATGCCCCATACTCCGACCGCCGCCAAAACTGGAACTCGTACCAGGCGGCGCCCCTGATGAAGTCCGGGGTGCTGGCGGAGATGAGCACGTCGTTCGAGGAGTGCGTGGACGAGTGCGCCGCCCCCGCCCCGGAGCCGGCGGTCCCCGCCGTGGTCCAGACCGAGAGCGTCGCCAGCGTGGAGTACGCCCTCCCCGTCCCGTACACCGTGCTCTCCTCCGAGACCGGCAAGACAGTGGACATACAGACGCACCAGCTGGCGGTCGACTACCAGTACAGGTGCGTGAGGAAGCTGGAGAAGGACGTGTTCCTCGTCGCGGAGGCCAAGGACTGGGCGCACCTGAACCTCCTCGCCGGGAGCGCGAACGTGTTCTTCGAGGACAAGTACGTGGGGGAGGTGTTCATCGACCCGAGGAAGGCGGAGGAGGGGCTCCGCATACCCATGGGGAGGGACAAGAACATCATCGTGACGAGGGTCAGGGGGAAGGACTACAAGTCCGTGTCCCCGATGGGCTCCTCCGTCAAAGCCAGCAGGGAGTGGACCATCAACGCGAAGAACCTGAGGAAACAGGAGATCGACATAATCATCGAGGACCAGGTGCCGGTGTCGTCGAACAAGGAGATCTCGGTGGACGCCGTCACAGTGTCAGGGGCGGAGCTCGACAAGGACACCGGGAAGCTGACGTGGAAGTTCACGCTGGCCCCCGCCGGTTCCAAGACGCTGTCGGTGAAGTACACGGTCACATACCCGAAGAACAAGACCGTGGTCCTGGAATGACCGAGACGAGCCCCTTGCGGGAAGATGGCGCCCGGAGGGTGCGGCTGCCCGACGGCGTCGCATCGGCAAGCCTGGCGGAGAGCATAGCCGACCCCTCGGGCGATTTCCTGCAGTTCCTGCATGATTATTTCACAGGCGACCCGGTCATCCGCTGGAGGGTGGAGGAGGACATCGGGGTGTGGGAGAGGATGAAGGGGGAAGAGCTCGAGGCAGCGAAACGGCTGATCATCGACAACCTCGGCGTCGACCCCGCCTACATGCGCGCGATCGCCGTGTTCAGGGACGAGCGCGGCATCCCCCTCCTCGAGGGAATCGCCCGGCTGCCTGCGGCCAGAGGGAACGAATACGTGAGGCTGTACGCGGCCAAGATCCTGTACGAATGGGTCGGCTACGAGCCGTACCCCCGGATGCTGGAGGCTACTCTGCCCAAGGGCGGCAGCCCCACCAAGACGCACTTGGACATGTGGGTGCACGGCATCGACGACGCCCTCGCGGCGCGATGCGTCGTCTCGATGCTGCGCGACAGGGACGGCTTCGTGAGATGGTGCGCCTACTGCACGGCGAAGAGGCGCTTCGGCATAAGGGACGGGCCCGGTCGCCGGGGCGATGATGCGCAGGATATGGATTACAACGAGAACATGTACTACACGGACGATAGCGTCTATTCAGACAAGGCGCTGTTCGAGGCCCGCCTGAAGGAGCTGGAGGCCAGGATATATGAGGCTTGCCGGCCCCCGCATCCTGGTGTCTGACGGTTGCGGAGGGGCGGTTTCTCTGAGGATTCTCTGGAGGTCGGGCCGAAACGTCGGACCCAGGCCTGAAAGCGTGAGAACGACCCTTGTTGACAACAGCAGGCATACGGCCGGATGAGACGGCCACATGGCCGGAGCCGCCCCCCCGGGCCAAAGAATATTCTCGCACACCCCCTGATGTCCGCCCCAGCCCCCACGCGCTCCGGCACGTTTCAGTCTATCAGGCAACCGAACACTGCGAAACAGTTTTCGATAGAACGTAAACTTAATTGATTTTTCATAAGAGTTTTCGATAGAACGTAAACTTAATTGATTTTTCATAAGAGTTTTCGATAAAACGAAAACTTTAATCATAGAAACATCATCCACCTGTGATAAGATGGCAAAGGAGATACAAAGAGAGCTCTACCTAAAAAAGATACGTCCCTTCTATGATTCAGAGCTGATAAAAGTCATCACAGGCGTAAGGAGATCGGGTAAATCAACCATACTCAGGCAGATCATGGGGGAGATAGTCTCCTTAGGGGTGCCGGAAAGTCAGATTATCGATGTGAGCTTCGAACTCTTCAAGCACCAGGGCATCGACAATGCCGCCAAGCTGCACGACCACGTACGCCCGATGATGTCCGGCAACGGAAAGCATTACCTATTCTTTGACGAGATACAGGGCGTCACCGGGTTCGAAAAGGCCTTGAACTCCATTAGGGCTGAATTCGACTGCAGCATATTCATAACGGGGTCCAACAGAAAACTGCTTTCCGATGATCTCGCAACGCTCCTTACCGGCAGGTATGTGGAATTCAGGGTCATGCCGTTCACATTCAGGGAGGTCGTGGAGTACCGCGGCGGCGGGGGCCACGAGCTGTTCGAGGAATATATGAGGCTCGGGGGGATCCCGCTGAGGCTGGCCATGGGTGAGGGGGAGGCGAGGGCGTACCTCCGCGACCTTAAAGCGTCCATAATAACCAATGACATTCTGCTCAGGTCAAAAATAACGAACACCGACCTTCTGAACCGCATCGTCGACTTCATGTTGAGCAACTCGTCCAATGTATTCTCGGCTAATTCGGTCAAGACCTTCCTCCTGTCCGAGGGGCGGAGCGTTTCGCCGGAGACTGTCTACAGCTACGTGAACGCAGTCGTCTCGTCCTTGTTGGTCTCCAAGGTCAGGAGGTTAGACATAAAGGGCAAGGAGATCATGAGGANGNACGAGAAATATTACGTAGCCGACACCGGCATACTGCATTCGGACAAGCTCACNGGGGAAGTCGACATCGGCGCATGCCTTGAAACAATAGTCTATAACGAGCTGATAGCGAGGGGGTACAGCGTCAACATCGGGCAGGTGGGTGGCAAGGAAGTGGATTTCATAGTGGAGGCAGACGGAGGCAGGGCCTACCTCCAGGTGTCCTACCCGCTGTCGGACGCCGCCACGAGGGAAAGGGAGTTCTCATCTCTCGAGCTCATAAAGGACAACTATCCCAAATATGTGCTATCAATGGACGGATTCGACATGTCCCGGGGCGGCATCGTACACTTGAACATACTGAAGTTCCTCCTTTCGGACGACCGTCTGGTGTGATGCCTGTGCGAAGCCCGTCCCTGTGGGGCACACTTGCATGTCGCGGCACCCCCCCCAGCGTGTCGTAGTCGCTCCGTCGTGTAATTCCAACTCCCTTTGCTATCATCACCAACGGCTTCGCATACCCCTGATGTTCGTCTGCCCCGCATGCCTATGACCTCTCCCAGTGGGCTGGGGACTACGTACAACGGCGGGTCAGCATATATACCGCGGGCGAGATGATGCACTATGATCAAGCTAAAGGACATCGGGAACTTCGAGGCGGTCCCGCAAGTGGCCATGGACATCCTCAATGGGGACATCTCTGCACTGGACAGGCATCTGGAACAAGGGTGGGACATAGGGGAGAAGATAAAGCTGGGGCGGCACATCTCGCTGTCCGCCCTCGATTGCGCTCTGATCGGTGAGTGCTTCGACTCGGTGAAATGGCTTGTCTCGCACGGGGCGGACATGAACGCCAAGGACGGCCCGTGCTTCCTGACCGCCGTGAGGTACTGCGGGGAGGACATAATCCGATACGTCGTCTCCAACGGCGCGAAGGTGGACGGGGTGAACAGCGTGGGGTCGGACGCGTTCAGCGAGGCCCTGTTCGGGCGGAGGTACGAGAACCTGCCCCTGATCCAAGGGCTCGGCCATCCCGTTAAAAAATACGGCGGCGACTCTTTCCGCAGGGCGGTGTTCGGCAAGAACTACGAGGCTCTGGACTTTTTCATAAGCCAGGGCGTGGACATCGACTACAGAAAGCCGGACACGGTGTACCCCTACGGGCCCACGCCGCTGTGCGTCGCGGCGAGGCACGCCGACATGCAGATGTGCAGGTACCTTGTCGGGCACGGCGCCGACGTCACGATCGCGGAGAAGGGCGGCATGCGCCCATACAGCATCGCGGTGGAGAGGGGGGACATGGAGATGGCGGAGTACTTCAGGTCGCTGGAGCCCGCCGAGTTCCATAGCCTGCAGAACAAATTGGACGAATTGGGGCCGTTCAAGTTGCCGAAGCCCCTGCTCGATTTCCTGATGGGCGACAGGCTGCACATAGACCTGCCCGAGTGTGATTTCGGTTTCATCGATTTCTTCCCGCTGGCGGACACGGTGCCGATGAAGGTCGGCAGACAGAGGCTCCTCCGTATATCGAGGACGACCGGGGATTACGACCATATTGTGATAGTCTGGAACCCGAAGACGAAGAAGATGGCCTACTATGACGAGGAGCACACGGAACTGGGGGACGTGTGCGGCTTCGAGGAGTTCATCGAGGATCCCGCCGCCTGCATGAGCCGGATCTTCGACTGAGCCGTGCCGCCTGCATGAGCCGCCCCCCCGTGGGTTTTTTAACTGGGGACCTCATGGTTATATGGCGGCCAGCCTGGCGCCGCCACGATAGGGGGACAGCAGGAGGCAAGTACGATGTCAGACGACGAGAAAGAGATGATGGAGATGGCGCAGAGGAACATGATGATGTCGAAGATGTACCTTCTCTTCGAAGAGAAGGGCGAGCTGCCCGCCAGCGAGGCCATCCACAAGAAACTGAACGAGAGGGGATACAAGACAAGTGCGGAGCGGGTGTCGAACGAGGGGAACATGAGGCTGTTCTATCTGCCTGATTACACAGTGGACTTCTCCGACAAGAAGGGCGTGCCCTACCAGCTTATCATGCTTAACTACGCGGAAGCCGCCGAGGCGCACGGCGACGGGCTGGACAGGACGCAGTTCTGGAACACCCCGGACGGCGCCGAGCTAATCGATTCCTGCCGCTGGCAGGTCGTGATCGGCGAGTTCATGTCCAGTACCCATCCCCCTGAGGTGCGGGCGCGGATCCTCTCCGACTGGCTCTCTGTCGCCCTGGATCTGTTCCCGCTCTGCAAGGCGGTATGGTTCGAGGGTAGCAGGAACGTCATGACGGCCGAGAGCCTCATGGGAAACCCTTACGAGGGGGCTGACAGGATCTTCCACGGAGCCGTGAACGCCCGGTACTTCCGGGTCGGCGACACCGACGAGATGGTCGTCGACACGCTCGGCCTGCACGTGTTCGGCATGCCCGACGTGCAGTTCCACTTCCACGGATTGGACCCGAACAACGTGGTCACCGCCGCATACGATGTCGCCATGTACCAGTTCAACAACGGCCTGCCCATCAAGGATGGCGAGACCATAGACGGCTTCGACGCTGACGGCGAATACAAGGAGGACATCCGCTGGAAGTGCCAGTACGAGATGGCGTTAGTGGCCCCGAAACGCGAGGTCCTGGACGTCAACGCCGGCGAGCACGCCGCCGGGAGCAGGAAATGACGGGGGCGCTCGAGCGGTTCCTGGCATGGGCGAGGGAGAACCATTGGCACGTCGAGGCAGCAGAGCCAGGCATGGCCGTTCTGCCCGAGGAGGTCGCTCTGCGCCACCCCGTCCCGGACGGGTACCTGCCGTTCTTCTCCTCTGTCGGAACCTGCCTGAATCCCGGGCAGACAAAGTGGCTCATGTGCGCGGGCGACTATGCCCCCAAACCCGGCGACGAGTTCCGGTGGGACGAGTTCGAGCGGATCAGCCTGGACGCCGCCCAAGGCCATGCCGCATGGGAGGGATCGATAAGGCGTTTCTGGGATTCCCACTTCCCTTTCTTCATGTCGGTGGACGGCGGGTACGGGTATTATGCCATAGACCTGGCGGACGGGTCGGTGGTGAAAGGGGACGAGCCGGAGTTCGAGGAGACGACCTACGTCTCGGGGTCGTTCGACGAGTTCCTATCGATGATAGCCTCAGGGGAGCTGGATCTCTGACAACATGAACATTGGGCCATCCCCCTCGGTACGTCCTCTGTCGGGGGGGGGTGTCTTTGGCGTCTTCGTTTTTATCTCATGCTAATCATTTTGATTTGCATCAAATCAGTACGAATCACAAACCATTCTGGGCATGGGAGGCGCCTTTCGGACATGAGAGGAAGAGGGCGTCGTGAGGCGGAGCCGTCATTTCCTTACATACGCCTCGACGACTATCCCTTCTTCTCGCAGGGCGGCCAGCTTCTCTTCTTTGTCGAACCTCTGCGCACGGTAGATTCCGCCGAGCGATTTGCACAACTCGATGACCGGGCGGTTGCCGAAAGACACCGCCCTGTTCAGGGCGGTGTAGCCGACGTTGTCGACGGCGTTCACGTCGCAGCCGAGGGAGAGGAAGTACTCGAACATCTCCGTGCCCCGAATCCCGGCGATTATCGCCAGCGCGTCTGACGGCACCTTCGCCCCCATCCCGACCATCTTCTTGACGACATCGAGCCTCCCGCTCAGCGCGGCATGCTCCAGGTAGGTGTAGCTGACCAGGTCGCCCCAGATGGGATGTTCCTGGTAAACGCCGCGGTTGACCCCGATCCCGCTGTCGAGCAGTTCCGAGACGCGCCCCCAGTCAGCGGCGACAAGGGCCGCGTTCATCTCCTCGACCAGAGCCATGTCGGCGAACAACGGGAAACGCAGGTCCCTCCATTCACAGTGACGCCTCTCCTCGAACCATGCGGGGCCGGACGGCTTCTCCCCTCCGTAAACGGGGGCGACGGTAAGGAGGGTGACCGAGCCGCCGTCCTCCCCGCCGCCCTCCTCGGATTGATCGTCCTCAGAGGGCCATTGGTAGTCCACGACCGCCGCCCCCGCCATGTCCTGCGGCCAGCTGAGCTTTGCATACTCCCCCTTGCCCTTGTCGAGGAACGCCCCCTCCTCGAGGACGAACTTGGAGCCTTTCCTCTGGACGCTCCTCGTCACCGCCGAGAGGATGTCGTATGCCAGCGTCTCGGGGAAATGAGGGGCGGTGGTCAGCCCATAGTCGAGCGTGCGGCCTTTGAAGTTGTAACGCGGCAACGGCCACCCCGACGGCAGGCAGATGAAGCATTCCTTCATCAGGAAGCTGTCGTCCGGTTTCTTCTGCCCGAACAGCCCCAGAGTGAACAGCACCTTGCTGCCCGGGTCGTCCCGCACTGAGGCCACGTAGGCGTCCACTCTCACTTTCGTCTTCATGCTTATGGCGCGGGGTCTGTCGGCGTTGAGGATCGGCCCCACCGTCTCCTCCACGAAGGACAGGATCGACCCGCCGAAGATGCCGGAGTAGTCATTCCTTTTCATGCCCATGGCATCTCCATAGGGTAAAAACCGTTATATAAAAGATATAGGAGTATTACGCCCATGACACCATCGAAGAAATGGCTAGCACTATATGAGGAGAAGAGGCGCCTGATGGTCTGCGCCACCGACTTGAGCGAATACTTCACCGCCGCCGAGATCGCCGGGAAGAAGCTCGACAGGATGTCAGTCGGCATGGCCTCCCTGCCGTCCGGCAGGGTCATAGTGAGCGACCCGCTGGCGGGCCTCGGCAAGCACAGCGAGCCGTATTTCCACGCTGTCGCCCCGGGGGAGTACGAGGTCGTGGTCGCAGTGGTCGTGTCCGACGGCGATGACTGCGACAGGTACGCGGCCGCCCGCATGCGTTTCACGGACGCCGAGGCCGTCCGCTACGAGGAGGCCCTGACGGGCGAGGAGGACATCGCGGAGGTCGAGGAGGAGGGCGACGGGTTCGGGTTCCCTGTGGACGCTGGACTCGCCTGCATATGCGACGAGCGGACCCGAGACGCGTTCCTCGCTTTCGACAAGGAATGGAGGAAGAAAGCGGGGAAGGACGCCAACCTCTACGACGACTATTTCGCAGGGCTCATGGCCGAGAACTACCAGAAGAGCCCGCAATACCAGCGCGACGGCGGCGACTGGCTGAACTGGAACATACCTGGGACGGGGTACTGCATCCCAATCTTCCAGAGCGGCTTCGGCGACGGCTTCTACCCCGTATGGTTCGGCTACGACAAGGACGGCCGCATATGCTCGCTCGTCGTGCAGTTCATCGACATTGAGGCGGCGTACTCGGACGGCTGAGGGGCGTCGCCCGGTCCCTTCGACGTCTTCGCAACAGCGTGTCATTCGGCGCAGAGCGACCCTGGCACATTGAGCTTGCGGGGGTTGCGCCCGCCGGCGCCTTCATGATGCCCTCGGGGCTGGCCACCCCCCTGCAGAGGTCGGGGGCGTGGGCCCCGTTCGCAACGATGCGATTGCGCTCATGCTCTTTCTTCTCTATCGGATAAAAGGTATGCGGCCAATAGCCCCCTCATTTGCCAAATCTGAAAAGAAGTCCGCCTATTCCGGAATAGGACGACACTACCATGAAATTTTATTAAAAATATTTATGCAAATTATGCAATAATTTTAATGAAATATTATTAAAAATTATTATGCAAATTACTAAATAATGATTTTGCATATTCTGACGCGATGATGGAAGAGAATGAACTAACGACTGAGAACATCAGGGGATCGTATCGTCCGCGTATTATCGATTCGATAATAGAGCGTTCTCTGTCCACGTTCGGAGGAGTGCATATCGTCGGGCCTAAATGGTGCGGCAAGTCATGGTCCGGAATATTTCATTCCAATTCATCCGTCTTTTTAGGTGACGAAGACGTCAAAAGAACCGCTTTGCTTGAACCTAAAGCGATACTGCGGGGAGAATACCCCATACTGGTGGACGAATGGCAGGAAGTCCCGAAACTGTGGGACGTCGCACGTTTGAACATAGATTTTTCGGCAAAGAAGGGGATGTATATCTTCACCGGCTCAACAACGCCTCCGAAGAATTCGACGACGCACAGCGGTGTCGGCAGATTCGTCCCGCTCAACATGCGCACAATGTCCCTTTACGAATCCGGAGACAGCACCGGCCACATCTCCCTGGCGGGCCTGTTCGATGGCGGGTGCATAGAGTCGACAAAGTCGAAACTGGATTACCGTAAAACCGTGAATATGATCTGTCGCGGCGGATGGCCGGGGGCGATCGGGTTTGATGGGGACGGAGTTACGAATATACCGAAAGCATACATCGAAAAGATCTCTAGGAATGATGCGTCAAAGGTCGATAACAAAAAAAAGAACCCGGATCTGGTGAAGAAACTCATACGGTCTCTTGCGAGAAATACCGCCACCTCCGCGAGCATAGATGTCTTGGCAAGGGATATCGCAGAAGGGGGGAATCCGCCCAGCAACAATACGGTCACCACATACCTTGAAGCGCTGAAAGGATTGTTCATGGTGGAGGGTCAGAGGGGATGGAGCCCTAACCTCAGATCTACAGTCCGCACTCAGTCATCCCCCCGCAGACACCTCACCGATCCATCCCTCGCCGCGGCAGCATTATGCGGGGGCCCAGGAGAGCTGAGGCAGGATCCGAAAACGGCCGGATTCCTATTCGAGTCCATGTGTTACAGGGACCTGTGCATCTACACCTCTGCTATCGGGGGGGAAGTGTTCTACTACAGGGACAGTAACGGTCTGGAGGTGGATTTCATCATCCAATTGGATGACGGCAGATGGGGGGCGGCAGAGGCTAAACTGGGGGCGTATGAATTCGATAAAGCGACGAACAACCTGTTCAGGATGAGGGAAAAGATGGTTGCGGGCGGCATAAGGGAGCCCTCCTTCCTGATGATCCTGAATGCCACAGGGGGGATCGCCGTAAAGAGGGATGACGGGGTCGCGGAAGTGCCTGTCGACTGCCTCGGCCCGTGAGCCGGCTGTGGGGCCGGTCAGCCGCCGCCAACCATTTTATCCAGGGTCGATATACGCTCAGCTATGAGGAGATACGACCTCGTCTGTTTCGACATGGACGGCGTCCTGACGTCCATCAGGAGTTCCTGGCACTGGATCAACCTCTGCCTCGGCGTCGACAACAGCCGCACCCTCCAGGCTTACGTCGACGGCGAGATAGACCAGCTGGAGTTCATGAGGAGGGACATAGCCCAGTGGAAGGCGGTCGTGCCCGGCATCGGCATACCCGACATAGTCAGGATACTGCAGGGCCTCCCTCTCACAGGGGGGATACAGGAGACGGTCGCTTGCCTGAAGAGCCACGGCACCAAGTGCGTCATAATCAGCGGCGGCATCGACCTCGCCGCCAGGATGATCGCGGACGAGTTCGGGTTCGACGACTATGTCGCGGACGAGATATGCAGCCATCCCGACGGCAGCCTGACCGGCGAGGGCAGGATGAACGTGGACCTCGACGACAAGGGCATAAACGTCAGGCATTTCATCGGGAAGTACGGCGCAACGAAGGAGCGGACGGCATCGATAGGCAACTCCTTCATAGACATACCCATGTTCGAGAACACGGGGACTTCCATAGCATTCAACCCCACGGACGAGCACACGGGCAGGGCCGCCGACTTCACGGTGACGTCCGACAACCTCGCCGACATCCTGGACATCCTGCTCCCGCAGGACGGCGGTCAGCCCTCTTCCCCGAAGTCGAACCCGTCCTGATCGTCGTCCTCGTCGAGGTCGAGGACGTCGTACCTCTTCTTCCTTATCCGGCCGTATATCCTCGTGATGTCCCTCGCCTCCGCCGAGCCGTGCTTAATCAGGCGGTCCCTCGTCTTTATCGCATGCACGAGGGCGTCGAAGTCCTCGAACGCCAGGACCGCCCCAACCGCGAACTCGTCGTCGGGCTCGGCGGGG
>WRNL01000021.1 GCA_009776625.1 Methanomassiliicoccaceae archaeon
GGCAGGGGCGCCCCCNCCCCCGCCGACGGGGCCGGCTGGGTCTGCGAGGGGGGCGTCAGGCTCGCGCTCAAGGACAGCATGGTCATGGGCAACGGGGTCGTGCTCACCTTCGAGCCCGTGAGGTGACGGGGCGAGCCAACGCCTTTATAATCCAAACAGAATGACAGAAAAAGGGGAATCGGACTTGAGAGTGAGAACGGAGAGCGGGGTCAGGGACCTTAGGGCGGTGTGGTTCGAGGACGGGGCGGTCAGGATGATCGACCAGCGGGGGCTCCCCCATAAGCTGGAGATAGCCTCCTTCAGCCATTATGCGCAAGTGGCGGACGCCATCCGCGACATGACGACCAGGGGCGCCCCCTCGATCGGGGCCGCCGCCGCCTACGGGATGTGCCTGGCGGCCCTCTCCGGGGCCGACCTCGGCGCCGCTTCCGAGCGCCTCAAGGCCGCGAGGCCCACGGCGAACGACCTGTTCTTCGCGGTGGACCGCATGCTCGGCCAGCTTAAGGAGGGCGCAGACCCCGTCGTGGCCGCCGACGGCTACGCGGACATGATGGTGGACAAATGCACAAGGATCGGGGGGCACGGCTCCCCTTTGATAAAGGACGGCATGAGGGTGATGACCCACTGCAACGCGGGCGCGCTCGCCACGGTCGACGTCGGCACGGCGCTGGCCCCGATAAGGCGTGCCTGGTCCGAGGGTAGGAGGTTCCTCGTGTACGCGTCGGAGACCCGGCCGAGGCTACAGGGCATGCAGCTCACCGCCTGGGAGCTGGGCCAGGAGGGGATCGACCACGCGGTGATCCCGGACGGCGCCTCCGCCTACTACATGGGGAAGGGGGTGGACCTGGTGATAACCGGCGCCGACCGCATCGCCGCCAACGGCGACTTCGCCAACAAGATCGGGACCCTGGACAAGGCCATCGCCGCCAGGCACTTCGGCATACCGTTCTACGTGGCCGCGCCCGTTTCGACCTTCGACTTCGGGACGGCGGACGGCGGGGGGATAGAGATCGAGCAGCGGCCCGAGGAGGAGGTCACGGAGATCTACGGGAGGAGGATCGCGCCCGACGGGTCCCCTGCCCTGAACCCGGCGTTCGACGTGACGCCGGCGGGGCTCGTCACCGGCTTCATAACGGAGAACGGGATCCTCGGCCCAGGGGACATCAGGAGGGTGACCGGGGAATGAACGAGCAGTACGCGCGCGGCAGGCTGGCGGAGACCTGCAGGCTCCTCTACGACCGGGGCCTCACCGTGTCCGCCGGGGGCAACATGAGCCTGCGCCTGAACGAGAGGGAGTTCATAATAACGCCGTCCGGCAGGAACAAGGGCCTGCTCGGTCCCGAGGACATGGTTCTGATGGACATGAGGGGGAGGAGGCTCTCCGACGGGAGGCCCTCCATGGAGAAGGGGTTCCACATGGCGCTCTTCAAGGCGAACCCGGGCACGGCGGCGGTTATACACTGCCACCCCCTGTACTGCACGGCCCTCGCCGTCAAGGGGGAGGCGCTGAGGACGTCGCTCACCCCGGAGGGCGTCATCCTGCTTGGGGAGGTCCCCATGATCGGGTACTTCACCCCGGGGTCGAAGAGGCTGGTGGAGGCCGTTTCCATGCATTCCTCGCACAAGGCCATGCTCATGGAGAGGCACGGGGCGATAACCCAGGGTGGGACCCTCGAGGAGGCGTTCAACAGGATGGAGGAGCTCGAGTTCCAGGCGAGGCTCCAGACCCTGGTCGGGGACGCGGCAGGGCTGCCCGCCGCCGAGGTCAGGAAGCTTTCGAGGATGTGACCCCATGGCAGTGCTAGTGACGAAATGGTTCGGGGTGTTCCTGATAGACGAGAAGAGCGGGAGGGTGATCGACAAGAGGCTCATGCCCCGCGACCCGGACCTCATAGCGGAGAGGCTCGCCCTCGTCCAGAGGGGCTCGCTGCTCGACGAGGAGAGGGAGCTGGCGGGGAAGGCGCCCAAGGTGTCGGTCTCCGACACGAGGCAGTCGGAGCTCGGAAAGCCGATGTTCTACGACTCGTCTTTCCTCGACCCCGGGTCGTTCGGGTTCACAGAGGACGTGATGCACGGCGCCATGCTGGGGCTGGGGAGGCTGAGGTCCTCCGAGCCGGTCCCGCGGGACAGGAACCTGGTGCATGCGATAAGGGCCCTCGACGACCTCGTGGAGTGCTCCAACCTCCTGAGCGAGAGGCTGCACGAGTGGTACGGGATGCACTTCCCGGAGCTGGCGGACTTCGCGAAGGACGACCGGTACGCCGCCCTGATAAACGCGCACGGCGGCAGGGAGGGGATAATAGAGGAGCTTGGCCTCGGCGTCAGCTCCATGGGCGCGGACCTGGAGGGCGCGGACCTGGACGAGATAGCGGGCCTCGCAGGGGCGCTGGGGGGGCTGTACGGCGAGAGGGGGAGGATGGAGTCCTACATCTCGGAGATCGCGGCCGAGGCCGCGCCGAACATGTGCGCCCTGCTCGGCGCGCCGCTCTCGGCCAGGCTCATATCCTTGGCAGGGGGGCTGGGGAGGCTGTCGTCCCTGCCGTCATCCACGGTGCAGCTGCTGGGCGCCGAGAAGGCCATGTTCAGGCACCTCCGGTCCGGGAAGCGGCCGCCCAAGCACGGGGTGCTGTACCAGCACCCGGACGTCCACAGGTCGCCGTACTGGCAGAGGGGGAAGATAGCCAGGGCCCTCGCGGGGAAGGCCCTCATCGCCGCGAAGGTGGACGCCAACGGGGGGGAGTTCGTCGGGGACGCCCTCAGAGAGGGGTTCGAGGCACGCGTCAAGGACATCCAGGAGCATTACCCAGAGGCGCCGAAGAGGCCGCAGCCGAAAGGCGTGCCGAAGAAGAACAAGGGCAAAAAACCCAGGCGCTGACCCTACACAAAATATATTAAACACGGCAGGGATAAGGACGGAGGCAGAGATGCCGCCGTCGCACGATGTGCCACAGCCCGTCCCGTTCTCCGGGGGGCAGGGCTGCCCGCCGGCGGCATGAGGAAGGTCGATCAAATGTGGGAAATGAAAGAGATCAGGGAGCTGAAGGTAGGGAGGTACGTCAACATCGACGATTCCCCCTGCAAGATCATATCAATTAGCACGTCGAAGCCCGGCAAGCACGGGTCAGCGAAAGCGAGCATCGAGGCCACGGACATATTCACGGGTTCCAAGAAATCGATCAACGCGCCGGTGAGCACGAAGGTGCAGGTCCCCCAGATAGACCGGAGGAAGGGGCAGGTGCTGTCCATACAGGGCAACGAGGTCCAGATAATGGACCTCGAGACGTTCGAGAACTTCTCCATGGCCATCAACGAGGACCACGAGGGCCCCGTCGAGGCCGGCGGGGAGGTCATGTACATCGTCGCCATGGGAAGGAACAAGCTCCTGTGAGGCGGCCCCCTTGCCTTACGGGCTATCCTACGCGGGCGCGGGCTCCGACTACGACGGAGCCGACGCCTTCATCCTGGGCATACCTTACGACAGGACCTCGAGCTTCAAGGCGGGCGCCAGGGAGGCGCCGGCCCACATAAGGCGGGCGTCGTACGGTTTCGAGGAGATACATTTCGAGCACGGCCTCGGCCTCCCCGGGATCAGCGTGTTCGACCAGGGCGACTGCGAGGCCCCCTTCCTCCCCGAGGACATGATGGGCGAGGTCAAGTTCTTCATGGCCCCCGCCGTCAGGGACGGGAAGTTCACCGTCGCGATCGGCGGGGAGCATTCCGTCAACATCCCCATCATACAGTGTTTCAAGAAGAGCGACGTGGCCCTGATAACGATAGACGCGCACCTCGACTCCAGGGACGAGTACCTCGGCACGAGGTACAGCCACGCCTGCGTCACCAGGCGCGCCGCCGAGCACCTCGGCATCGATAACGTGTTCTCGCTAGGGGTGAGGTCGATATCCAGGGAGGAGCTGGAGAGGGACGACGTCATCCCCCACGTCACGTCCTTCGAGATCAGGGAGACCGGGATGGAGAGAGCAGTCAGGAGTGCGCTGGACCACGTGAGGAGCGAGCGGGTGTACCTGTCGCTGGACATAGACGGCATCGACCCTGCCTATGCGCCGGGCACGGGCACCCCCGAGCCCTTCGGCCTCGACCCCCTGGACGTCAAGAAGGCGATCAACATCATAGGGGACAGGCTTATCGGCTTCGACGTGACCGAGGTATGCCCGCCGGCAGACCCCTCGGGCATAACCTCCGTGCTGGCGGCGAGGCTAATCAACGAGGCGCTCGCCGTCCGCTCGAAGAGCCTCGGCTGAGCCGTGGATCGAGCATCCCTTGGCTACTCAGTCGAAACGGCGGCCCAGGTACTCCCTGACCGCCGCCTCGTACCTGTCCGCCCTCGACGACGCGACCCTTTCGTCCTTGGACTCGGAGAAGATCCTGAACAGGGGCTCCGTCCCCGACGGCCTGGCGAGGACCCACCCGTCGTCGAATATCGCCTTGACCCCGTCGGTGTCGTCAACCCTCGCCCCTGCGCTCTCGCCCGCGATGTGCCGCAGGACGTCCGCCTTCATCCCCTCGGGGCATCCGACCTTCCTCTTCACCGTGTGATATACGGGGAGGGTCGAGACCTGGCCCCCGAGGGGGCCTTCCCTGGCGATGCATTCCAGCATCGTCGCGACGGCCATGCCGGCGTCCCTGCAGTACTGGTGTTCCGGGAATATCAGCCCCCCGTTCTCCTCGCCGCCGAACACCGCCCGAGCCTCGATCATCCTCCTGGCGACGGTCGGCGCCCCCACCTTGGTGTACACGACCGACCCGCCCGCCCCGTTGACGACCTCCTCGACGAGCGACGAGGTGCTGACCGGCGTCACCACCGCCCCCTTCCTTTTCGAGAGGGCGTGCCTCGACAGCAGTGCCAGGCTCTTGTCCCCGCTGACATACGTCCCGTCGCCGGCGACGAACACGCACCTGTCCGCGTCCCCGTCATGGGCTATGCCCAGGTCGGACCCCGTCGCCCTGGTCATGGCGAGGAGGTCGCTGAGGTTCTCCTCTGTCGGCTCGCTGGGGCGCCCCGGGCATCCCTGCGGGTTGCAGTTTATCGTCACGGCGGCCACCCCCAGCCTCTCGAGGAGCATCGGGGTCGTCTCACAGGCGGCGCCGTTGGCGCAGTCGAGGCAGACCCTCAGCCCGGCCGCTTTTATCGCTTCAGCGTCGACCTTGGAGACGACGGAGTCCACATAAGCCTCGCCTGCGCCGGCCACTTTCCGCACGGCCCCGACGGAGCCCCACGGCACGCACGGGGCCTCCTGCGAGCACATGGCCTCGACCCCCTCCTCCTCCTCGCGGCTGGCCTCCGTGCCGTCGCTGGATATGTACTTGACGCCGTTGAACTGCGGGGGGTTGTGGGACGCGGTCACCATCACGCCCCCTTTGACGCCGCCGTGCGCCCTGACGTAATGCTGCAGGGCGGGGGTCGGCAGGACGCCGAGGTCATGGACGTCCGACCCGGCGGCCATTATCCCGGACGACACGGCCGCCCTCATCATGTCGGCGGAGGCCCTCGTGTCGGTGGCGACGGCGACGTCGCCGCCAAGGGCGGCGCCTATCGCCTTCCCCAGCCGGAGTGCCAGGTCGGCGGTCATGTCCTCGTTGACCACCCCCCTGACCCCGTTGGTGCCGAACAGCCTCCCGTCCACTCAAACCCTCCTGGCGACCATCATTATGGAAAGGGTGTCGGCGCAGTTCTTGCAGGTGTCGGCCGCCATCTCGATGGTGAATATAAGCTCCCTCACGAGCATCACGGCGCGGGGGTCCATGGGGGACAGGTGCACGTGCTTTATGCAGGAGAAGTACAGCCCGTCGATTATCTTCTCCTGGTCGTAAACCGCCTCTATGTTCCTGACCGTCTCCGTGGACGCGCTGTCCATGCCCTCTATGACCTTGACCAGGTGCTTCACGGCGGGTATCAGCTCGTCGGACATCTTCCCGATCTCCAGCCATATGTACTCGGGGACGAGGGCGTTGGTCTCCTTCAGGAGCTGCACATGGATCGCCGCCTCCTTGCACCAGTTTGCGATCTGGTCCATCTTCCTTATGAAGTGGATCAGGTCCTCCCTCTCCTGGACGCTCAGCTCCCCGCCCGACACGTCGGCGCAGAGCCTGTCCTCGATCCTGTCCGCCTCCCTCTCCAGCATCATCAGCCTCTCGATGCACTTCATCGCGCTGACCTGGTCGCCCTTGCCCATCGCGATCAGCGCGAGGTTGAGCTCCGTCGCCGCGTCCTGGACCACCAGGCCGTGGCTCCTCGAGCCCATCCTCACGACTTCCTCCTTCCTCTTGGAGAACCATCCAAGCATACCCTTCTTCTCATTCAAGCTTTATCGCCTCCTCTAATCCTTCCTCCGGCCTGGCGAACACCTTCGTCGCCTTCTTGTTGAACACGAGGTACAGCCGGTCGCCCACCTCCGGCACCTCGTCGTTCGACGAGACGTTGTAGTCGATGTAGTCGCTGGTCTCGGCCAGCGTCCTCACCCTCCAGTACGTCCCCATGAAAACCACCCCGACCACCCTCGCCTTGAGGCCGTCGGTCGCCGTGTAGACGCTCTCGGGGCGGACCGATATGACAACGGGGTCGCCCTCGCCGAAGTCCGACCTGGCGGCCCTCACCGTCTGGCCGCCCCTGAGCCTCACCACCGTCCTACCCGTCCTTGTCTTGCCGGCCACCGCGCACTCCATTAGGTTCGTCTCCCCTATGAAGTACGCCGCGAACAGCGAGCGGGGGTTCCTGTACAGGTCGAGCGGCGTCCCGACCTCGTGTATCCCCCCCGCCCTCATCAGTATTATCCTGTCCGAGACGGACATCGCCTCCTCCTGGTCGTGGGTCACGTGGAGGACGGTTATCCCCAGCCTCTTGACGAGCCTCCTTATCTCGTACCTCAGCTCGACGCGGACGCGGGCGTCCAGCGCCGACAGGGGCTCGTCCAGCATGAGCATCTTCGACCCGGACGCCAGCGCCCTGGCGAGGGCGGCCTTCTGCTGCTCCCCGCCCGACAGCTCGGAGGGGAACATCCCCGCCCGGTCGAGCATCTTCACCAGCTCGAGGTTGTCCCTCTCTATCCTGTCTGCCTCCTCCCGTGGCAGGTCCTTGACCCTGGGGCTGTACCCCACGTTGTCCCCGATGGTCATGTTGGGGAACAGCGCTATGTTCTGGAACACGTACCCCGTGTCCCTGTCCTCGATGGGGACGTCCGTCACGTCCTCCCCGTCGACGAACACCCTCCCCTCGGTGGGCCTCCATATCCCGGATATCACCTTTATCAGGGTCGTCTTGCCGCAGCCCGACGGCCCCAGCAGGGTGAGGTACTCCCCCTTCTCCATGGACAGGCTGACGTCCTTGATCGCATAGAAGTCCCCGAACCTCATCGACACGTTCTCGAGCCTTATCTTCATCAGTCCAACCTCAGCTCTTCCTCTATCCCCCCGGGGGGCACCTCGAACACGCTCGCCTTCTCCGGCCGCCAGTGGACCATCACCTCGTCCCCCGCCTTGTAGTCGTCGAACCTCCTGTTGGGGAGCTTCGAGGACACCAGCCCTATGCCCTCGGCCTCCGCCTCCACGGTGATCGTCGCCCCCTCGTACAGCACCCTCTCCACCCTGCCGCCGAAGAACCCCTGCGGGACCTCGGGCTCGGGCCTCTCCTCTGTGGGCGCCTGGACGACCGGCATCATCGTCGACCCGATCTTCACGGCTACGGCCACCTCCGCGCCAACGGGGGCGGCCGTCCTGCGCGCCGTGACGACGACGCCGTTCCCCAGCCCCACCTCGGTGTGGGCCTCCCCGACCGAGAGCACCTTCCCCATGAAGATGTTCGACCTCCCCACGAAGTTCGCCACGAAGGGGGTCGCGGGGTCCTGGAACACCTCCATCGGCGTGCCCACCTGTATTATCCTGCCTTTCCTGATGACCGCGATGCGGTCCGCCATCTCGAGCGCCTCGTCCTGGTCGTGGGTGACGTGTATGGCAGTGAGCCCCATTTCCTTCACGAGGGACCTCAGCTCCTTCCTGAGCTCCAGCCTGAGCCTGGCGTCCAGGGCCCTGAGGGGCTCGTCCAGGAGCAGGATGTCCGAGTCGGACGCCAGCGCCCTGGCAAGGGCGGTCCTCTGCTGCTGGCCGCCGCTGAGCTCGTGGGGGTATGAGTCGACCTTGCTCTCCATGTGCACCATCTTTATCATGCTCCTGACCAGCTGTTTCGCGTCCTCCTCGCCCCATCCCTTGATCTCGGGGGAGAACATCACGTTCCCGTAGACCGTCTTCGGGGGGAACAGGGAGTACACCTGGGATAGCATCGCCGCCTTCCTCTCGGTGACGGGCGCGTCGGTCACGTCCCTGCCGTCGAACAGGATCCTCCCGCTGTCCGGCCTTGTGAGGCCGCAGAGCATCCTGAGGCAGGTGGTCTTCCCGGACCCGGTGGGCCCCAGTATGCACAGGTACTCCCCCTCGCCGACCCTGAGCGACAGCCCGTCGGCGGCGGGCGTCCCGCCGTAGTCCTTGCACAGGGCGTCCAGGACGATCTCAGGCACGCCTGCCACCCCCGCTGACCGCCAGCCTCACGATTAGCATGAACACGAAGCATATCGCTATGAGTATGATAGAGCAGAACGCCGCCTCCGAGTAGTTCGACACGTTTATCAGATCCATTATGTACACCGGCACCGTTTTCACCGAGCTGCTTATGGCGACGGTGGCCCCGGTCTCCCCCAGGCTCCTGGTGAACGCCAGGACGGCGCCGGCCACTATCGACGACTTGATTATCGGCACCAGGACCTTCGAGAACGCCTGGAACGGCTTCGCCCCGAGCGTCATGGCCACCTCCTCGTAGGACGCGTCCACCTCCTCCACCGCCCCGGTTATGTTCCTCACCACCAAGGGGAACGTGAACGCTATGTGCCCCATTATGACCATTAGCAGGCCCAGGGACTCCCCTGCGTATATGCTGCCCCAGAACAGGGCCAGCGAGAAGCCGAGCGCGGTCGTGGGGATTATCAGGGGGACGTTGACCAGGCTGTCAAGGACCTTGCCCGACTTCGTGTCCCTCTTCCTGGCTATGTAGAGGGCGACGGGGATCCCGAACACGATGTCGAACACGACCGCCACCCCGGCGATGAGGAACGATATGCCTATGGAGTACAGCAGCATCCCGTAGTCGATGTCGGCCATGGGCTGCGTCAGGTATGTGAAGATGTAGAACGTGGGGAGTAAAACGATTACCGCCAGGAACGCGATGGAGAACGCGTCCTTCAGCCTCGGGGCCGCCCCCCTGCTTATCATCCTCCCGAAGTCCGGCCAGACCCTCCTCACAGGTATCTTGAACCTCATGATCAGGACCTTGACGACCACCAGCAGGAGGAGGGCCAGGGCTATCATCAGCACGCTTATCAGTATCATCGGCCCCATCGCGGCGTCGGTGCCGTAGTCGGCCTTCATGAAGGCGATGAACGTCGGCCCCGTGAAGAACGAGGAGCCGATGCCCATCATCTTCAGCGCGATGAACGTCCCGCCCGTCTCGGAGAGGGACCTGGCAAAGCACAGGATGGTCCCGGTCACCAGGCCGGCGCGGAACAGCGGCAGGGTGATCGTCCTCACCGCCGTGAACCTGGACGCGGAGAGCGTCATCGCCGCCGTCTCGTAGTTGGGCTCGATCTGCTCCAGGATCGCGGACAGGGACCTGACCATGTAGGGGTAGGTGAAGATTATATGCAGCAGTATGAGCATCATGTACGGGGACATGACGATGCCCAGGCCGGGTATGCCTATCCCGTCCGGGGCCCCCCAGAACATGACCACGGATATGCCGAGGACCGCCGTCGGGAACGCGAGGGGCATGTCCATCAGAGTGTCGAGGTACTTCTTGCCCTTGAACTGCTTCCTCACGAAGATCCAGGCCATGGGTATGCCCACGACGACGTCGACGACCGTCACGATCCCCGCGATGCTGAATGAGTTCCAGAGCGCCCCGGTTATCATGGACGTCATCGCGGGGTCGTCGAACACCTCGCTGACGGCGCCCCACTCGGTGATCATCGTGATCACGACGTACACCGACGGGATGATTATTATGATTATGAAAACCAGGCAGACGAAGGCGAACCACGCCCTGCGCGACCTCTCATTGTTGGATATCTCGTTTACCCATTTGAAAGGGGACATGAGGGGGGCACCTTATCCGATGTCTCGTCACATGACATCAGAGGATGGATATGCTCACGACGTTATTCCCGCGGAGCACGACCATGCCGAGGCGCCTCTGCTCCTCGCCGGCGGCGTTGTTCTCAGCGGTCTCCTCCAGCGTCATGTTCATGTACTCGTCGAAACCGGTGAGCTTGCCCTCCAGGACCCTCCCGTCCTTGAGAAGGAGCGACACGCGTTTGTCCAGCGATTTCTCCAGCAACGTCTGTGGCATTACCATGTTATCAGGCTGACCATGGGGTGTTTGATTAAAAGCTTTTTCCTGAGGCGTCCCGGGCGGGGGCACTCCCCATTCAGGATGCCGCCTCCCGGTTCGAAAAACACTTAACGTAGCAAGGCGGATTAGGGGCGGGTGCGACATGCCTGACGGAGAGTGGATGGACATAGGGAGAGAATGCCTCGTGGGATTGGACGAGGTGTTGACCGTCCTGAAGAGGGCCCGTAGCAAGAGCCGCTTCAGCATGATGTACTTGGACCTGGTCCTCGACCCCCTAACGAACAGGGACATAAAGAAAGCAGGGAGGCTCGCTGGCAACTTAAGGCCTGCGATGGAGTCCTTGAAACTATCCTTGGAAGAGGAGGGCATGCTCTCCCCTAACGCAACGGAGCCGCACGTCTGCGTCGCGGCGATAGACCAATTCCTCGGTCTGGACTGGACGCCGCCCCTTATATTAGTCGACATCAGCTGGGGCCCGATAAACAAAGACATAGATGTCGTGAACAACGCCAGGTCGGCGATAACGTGCCTTTTGGAACATGCCCGAAGGGTTGAGGGGTCTGTGCCGGACACAAGCGCGACGTAAAGAGAGCGATGTCAGAAGATACCCCCCTTGTCTGTTCCAGTTCCATAATGTTCTATGATGATTCAGATCGTCCGTTCTGGTTGCGAAACATAAGATAAAGTCATAGGTAAAAATGTGGTTTGCCAATAGAAAGTCCTATGGAAAAATGTGGTTTATATGCTCAAAGTCCTATGGAAAAATGTGATTTATAGTTAAAAAGTCCTATGTAAAAACGTAAGTTAAAATAACATCGTAGACATATCTGGATGATGCTCAGGCGAAAGGTAGCAGATCAACTGATGGATTGGAAGAATGATCCGGATAAGAAATCACTTCTTGTGCGCGGTGCAAGGCAGGTCGGGAAGACATACTCGATCAACGACTTCGGGGAGAAGAACTACGGCACATACGTTTACATCAACTTCGTTAAGAACCCAGAATACGCGACGATATTCGCCGGAGACCTGGATGTCGATGCCGTCTTGAGGAGAATGTCCGCCTTCTTCCCTAAAGCCAGGTTCACTCCAGGGGACACGTTGATCTTCCTTGACGAGATACAGAAATGCCCAGATGCCCGGGTGGCATTCAAATTCTTCACCATGGACAAGAGGTACGACGTCATCGGCTCCGGCTCTCTGATGGGTGTGATGTACACGGAGGCGTCCTCCTATCCCGTCGGGTACGAGGACAGCATAGACATGCATTCGCTTGACTTCGAAGAGTTCCTATGGGCAATGGATGTCCGAGAGGACATAATCGGAGAGGTGAAGAAGAGCCTCGTTGAAAAAAGGCCTATAGACGCTGTGTTCCTCAACAGGTTCAATGAGTTCTTCAGATGGCATATGGTCGTGGGGGGGATGCCTGAAGTGGTGGAAACGTTCAAAAAAACCAATCACTTCGGAAAGGTACGAACCGCACAGAGGAACATCATCCGCACATACATCGATGACATAACGAAATACGCCCCCGCGGTTATGAAGAATAAGATACTCTCGATATTCCACACGATACCGGTACAGCTGGCAGGTCGCAACAAGAGGTTCGTATTCGCAGACGTTGATGACAGCGGCGGCGGCAGATACGACAAATACGGCAACAGTATAATGTGGCTGTACGAAGCGGGCATCATCAACCTGTGCTACAACCTCACCGAGCCTGCGATCCCCCTGCTTTCAAGGAGGAAGAACAATTCCTTCAAAGTCTACATGAACGACACGGGGCTGCTGATGGGTATGATGGAAGAGGGGCTGGCGAGAGGCATCCTGAACAGCGACCTGGACGTCAACAACGGCGCCATGATGGAGAACATCGTGGCCGAGATGCTCGTCAAGGAGGGTTACGAGCTCAACTACTTTGAAAAGAACGGCACCCTTGAAATAGACTTCGTTCTGAACCTGGGCGGCGCCGTCACAGCCGTAGAGGTGAAATCCGGGGACGACAAACAGTCCAAATCACTAGGCGTCGTGATGTCGAAAACCTACAAAGTAAAACGCGGCATCAAACTGCAGGGCACGAACGTCGTCATAGATGACAAGGGCATTGAGCGCTACCCCATATTCGCAGCGGCGTTCATGCGCTCGATGAACGAGGAAACATGGGATACCAAGGCCGTGTCGAAAGCCCTCGACGGGATGCGGTGACATCGCCTTGAAAGCAACACTGGCACTATCAAAAAACGAACGTTCGCAGACTCCGCCAAATGTAGGCGCATAGGTTGCTGGGATGGCTGCCGGAAACATTACCGCGCCCAGCATGGACGGTTTCGGCACGCATGAAGCCACATCATCCTGAACCAGCCATGGGGCGACGAGGTTTTCACGGGCAAGGACTCAAATCAATAGGTATATTAGTCGAGAACGACTACCAGCCGATGCCTTGATTAACAATCTGGCTGAGGCGTTTGGTTTGTCAAAGGATGATGTTGGACACCAAAGGAGGGGAGCCGCACCATGCGGCGACCAAGGGAAGCTGAGCCCGTTCCCGGAGCTGTTCAGTGTGCGCCTCAGCCCTGTGTCTGGGGACAAAGCGGGCGACGGCGTGCCCGGAGAGCCATCGGGGCCCTTGCTATGCGCAACGCCAGACGACCTTGGCACGGATCCTTTCGCGGAATCGTACAGGAAGGACGTGCTCGGATACTTTGACGCGTTCATGGAAGAGTATGCGCCGCTAATAGAACGGGAGGTGGAGAGGTTGTTCGGCGGGGGGCGCCCCAGGTACATGGTCACCACTGGGATAGGGGCGAACGAGCAGTTCGCGCACTTCGCCGCCTCGGCGAACAACAGGGACGGGGGCCACCGCCTGGAATGGCTGGTCGTCGACTCCCCCAAAGGGCTTTCGTCCCTGCCCGAGGACGCGACCGTTGGCAACACGCTGTTCGTCGAATTCTCCCGCGGCGGCCTCACCGAGGAGACCGTGAAGATCCACGAGTACACCCCCCGGGGCGCGAAGAGGATCGTGTTCTCCAACAGCGGGCCGCTTTTCGACCTCGCGAAGAGGGACGGGAACCTGACCCTGCCCATCCCGAGCGAGGTCTCAGGGAGGTACGGCAGGAACAGGACCCCCATCCTCCTGGCGCCGATGCTCATAGCTGGCATGGACGCCAGGCGGTACTGGGGTGACATCGACAGGGCGGTCAGGGCGTTCGACGTCTCGGACCGGGGCTCCCTGCCGTTCGTGATTGCCGAGTTCATACTGGCGAGCCAGAGGCTCCATTCCAGCAACCTGGTCTACCTCGGGTGCAACGACGACGGCCTCGGGCTGCTGGCGGACCAGCTCATACAGTTCTGGAACGAGGGCGTGAACAAGGCGGGCAACGACCTGATCATGTCCCGCTTCTTCGGCCTGCCCCGCGACTCCCACACGAACATCGAGGGCATACTGGGGAACCACCAGCGGAAGATCGGGGTGTTCCTGCTCAGGACGGACATGAGGGGCGGGGCGGCGCACCCCCTGGTCTCCGATGCCATTGACGCTATCGACCTGGGACATGAGGGGCTCCGGCTCGGTGACGAGGAGGTGGTCCTCGCCCTGGCCAACTACAAAAGGTTCTCCGAGCTGATGCCGACCATGCTGATCGATGTTCCAGGGGAGGCCACGATGACGCACTCGGCCGTCCTGGGCCAGCTCTTCGCCGATGTGACGTTCGTCTACTCCAGGCTCATCGGGGTCGACCCTGGGTCGAACCCGGAGATCAAATCGGTCAAGGATCTCTCTGCAAAACTTCTGTCGTCTGCGGCAGAGGAGCTAAGGAAGCCCGGCTCGACAATGAGAGGGACTTTCCAGGGCCTGTGCGACCGGGGCTGACGGCCGCCTTTGAATAAGCCGAATGGAACATTCACGCATGGCTCAAGCCCTGTGCGTTCCCCTTTGGAAGGGGGTGGGCAGTTCCACCCCAATAATGGTCAATTACCTAACCGTTCAGAAGAAAACATCATGGGCAGGCTGTTGCGACACGCATGACCCTTGCGCAGCTAAGCGAATACTATCGCAAGAGCGCAGAGGCGGCCGCAGAGAGCACGGCCTCAAAATAGCCGCCAATGCGAACAGCTGATGTCCTGCCGTCGTCTGCCAGAAACCCACTGCGATTCTGTCTCCCCTATTCATCGGAAACAGTGGCCTGGAATCCTCCTCGTGTTCGTAGGCATCATAGCTATAATCACGATTATATAATCACGATTATACCTTTGCATGCCAGTGCCTGGCTTTAGAGTTGTGGGCGTGATGCCGAGGGGCCACATCGACGGGCGGGGCGGTCACGCCGCGGGGGCGCGCGCCCTCCTCCTGGCGTACAGCGACACGGCCACCGTCGCCGCCAGCACGGCCAGTATGAAAGCGAGGGACGCCACCACGTCCACGTGGAAGTAATCAGATGCCAGCATCTTGACGCCTATGAACGCCAGGATCACACCCAGCCCGTACTTGAGGTACTCCAGGCGCTCCATCGACCCCTTTATGACGAAGAACAGCGACCTCAGCCCGACGACCGCGAAGAGGTTCGACGTGTAGACTATGAACTTGTCCGTGGTTATCGCCAGCGCAGCCGGCACCGAGTCGAAGGCGAACATTATGTCCGTGAGCTCGATCACGATTATGCACACGAACAGCGGGGTCACCATCCTCACGCCGTCGACGACGGTGAAGAGCCTGTCGCCGTGGAAGCCGGTGCACATGTTGAACCTCCTGCTGAGCCTCGCGGCGATCCTGCTGTCCTTCCCCTCGTCCTTCTTCATGACCGTCTTTATCGCGGTGATTATCAGCACCGCGCCGAAGATGTACATCATCCAGTCGAACATCTCCAGGAGCTCCGCCCCTGCGAAGATGAACAGGGCCCTGAACACGAACGCCCCGACAACCCCGTAGAACAGCGCCTTGTGCTGGTACGCGTCGGGGACGCAGAAGTACCCGAATATCACTATGAACACGAAGAGGTTGTCGACGCTCAGCATCTCCTCTATCACATAGGCGGTTATGTACTTCGCCGCCGAGTCCGCCCCCATCTCGAAGTATATCAGGACGCCGAAGGAGAGCGCCAGGCCCACCCAGAGCGCGGTCATCCCCAGCGCCCTCTTCACCGACATGTGCCTCGCGCCCCTGTTGAGGACGCCCAGGTCGATGGCGAACATCGCGATGATGACCGCGAAGAACACCGCCCACATCGCCGTAGAGTCAATCATGGTATGCCGCCTTCTCTCAACTGGGATGCCGTCGGCTTATTTCAAAGGTCGTCCAGCTTCTGCCTCAGCTTCGACCTTCCCTTCCCCGCCGGCTTCTTCCCGGCCTGCTCGTCCAGCCTCACTAGGAGCTCCCTCTCCTGCGGCGACACCTTGCGGGGGACCTCCATCTTCACGCGGACCATCATGCTCCCCCTCGCGCTCTGGTTCAGCCTCGGGAGGCCCTTGCCGGCCACCCTCAGCACCCCGCCCACTTGGGTCCCGGGGGGTATGGCGATGGATATCGTCTCCCCGTCGACCGTCCTGACGTTCTCCTCCCCGCCGAGGACGAGCTTGGGGTAGGTCGTGGCGACCTCCGTCCAGAGGTTCGCGCCGTCCCTCTCGAAGCCCTTCTCCCCCCTCACGTGGATGAGCACGAACAGATCGCCCGGCGGGCCGCCGTTGTGCCCCGCGTCCCCTGCGCC